>NZ_JCANSZ010000022.1:0-112962 GCF_059570535.1 Streptomyces sp. CNP082 | reverse complement strand
TGGATGTTGTCGTCACGCTGGCTGCCGGTGGCACGTTGGCGATTGCCTCCGATGAGGAGCGGGTGGTGCCTGCGGCGTTGGCGGAGATGGTGCGTAGCGCGGGTGTGTCCGTGGCCAGTGTCGTGCCGTCGTTGCTGAGTGTCCTCGATCCGGCTGCGGTGNCNGGNGTAGGGAACTGGGTGCTGGGCGCCGAGTTGCTGACCGCCGGTCTGGCCTCGCGGTGGGTCGGGCAGGCGCAGGTGTGGAACACCTACGGCCCGACCGAGGCCACNGTGATCACCACNGCCGTACCTCTCCAAGCGAATATCACCCCTGCCGATCCGCCTCCGGCCATTGGCCGCCCGATCGGCAACACCCACACCNACGTGCTGGACGANTTCCTGCGGCCCGTACCCCCGGGTGTCGTCGGCGAGGTCTATATCGCCGGCCCGGGACTGGCCCGTGGCTACATCGGCCGCCGGGGGCTGACCGCGGAGCGCTTCGTGGCNTGTCCCTTCGAGCCCGGATTACGCATGTACCGCTCCGGCGACCTGGCCCGCTGGTCCGACGACGGGCTGCTGCACTTCGCCGGNCGTGCCGATGAGCAGGTCAAGATACGGGGCTTCCGTATCGAGCCCGGCGAGGTCGAAGCCGTCCTCGCCGCCCACCCCGACGTCTCCCGCGCCGCCGTCATCGCACGCGAAGACCACCCCGGCGACAAGCGACTCATCGCCTACGTCGTGACCGGCAGCCCGCAGGCGGACATCGACGCCGTGCGTGCCCACGCCGCCGCCCACCTGCCCGCACACATGGTTCCCGCCGCCGTGCTCGCGCTGGAGAGCCTGCCGCTGACACCCAGCGGCAAGCTCAACCGTGCTGCTCTCCCCGCCCCGGACTTCGCCGAGCGCGCCACCGGCCGCGCGCCCGAGGGCGAGACCGAGGAGGCGCTGTGCCTGCTCTTCGCCGACGTCCTCGGCGCCGAACGGGTCGGAGCTGACGACAACTTCTTCGACCTCGGCGGCGACTCCGGGCTCGCGATGCGCCTCGCCGGGCGGATCCGGGAGGACTTCGGCGCCGAGCTGGTCATGCGGCAGTTCTTCGGCGCTCCCACCCCCGCGGGCGTGGCGCGGATGCTGGCGTCCAAGACGCGCCCCGTGCTCCGCGCCGTCGAGCACCCGCACGAGGTGCCGGCGTCCGCCGGCCAGTTGCGTACGTGGCTGATGTCCCGGCTCGCCGAGGACGCCGCCGCCTACCGCACCTCCGTGGCGCTGCGCCTCACCGGCACGCTGGACCGTGCCGCGCTGCGCGCCGCGCTCGGCGACGTCGCGGCCCGCCACGACGCGCTGCGCACCACCTTCGCCGCCGAGGGCGGCGCCGGGCCGCGGCAGCGCGTCCTCAGCGCCACCGCCGCCCGTCCCGAGCCCGACGTGGTCCCGGCGACCGAGGCGGAGCTGCCGGAGCTGCTGGAGGACCGCTCCGCCCACGCCTTCGACCTCACCTGCGAGGTCCCGTGGACGCAGACCCTGTTCGCGCTGTCGGAGACGGAGCACGTGCTGCTCCTCGTCGTGCACCGCATCGCCGCCGACGACGAGTCGCTGGACGTGCTGCTGCGGGACCTGTCGGCGGCGTACGGGGCACGGCGCGAGGGGCGGACGCCCGAACGCGCGCCGCTGCCACTGCAGTTCGCCGACTACGCCCTCTGGGAACGCGAACTGCTTCTCTGCGAGGACGATCCGGAGAGCCTGATCAGCGACCAGGTGGCGTACTGGAAGGACGCACTCGCCGGCCTCGCCCCGGAGCTGCCCCTGCCCGCGGACAGGCAGCGGCCCCAGCTTGCGACGCACCGCACCGGGCGGGTGCCGCTGCGCGTCGGCGCCGACGTGCACGAGCGGCTGAGTGCGCTGGACGAGGCCGGCGAAGGCGCGTTCACCGTCGTGCAGGCGGCGCTGGCGCTGCTGCTGACCCGGCTCGGCGCGGGCACCGACGTCACACTGGGCGCGCTGCTGCCGCGGCGGGACGAGGAGGGCGCGCTGGAGGGCGTGGTGGGCCCCTTCGCCGGACCCGTCGCGCTGCGTACCGACACCTCCGGCGACCCGGCGTTCCGCGAACTGCTCCGCCGCGTACGGGAGGTGAACCTCGAAGCGCGCCGCCACCAGGACCTGCCGTTCGAGCGCCTGGTCGACGTGCTGGAGGTGCCGCCGTCCGCCGCGCGGCACCCCGTCGTGCAGGTCATGCTCGACGTGCGCGACGGCACCACCGACGAGGAGGACACCTCCGAGCTGCCGGGACTGAGCACCAGCCGCCTCGACCTCGGCCCCGCCGCGTCCGAGCTGGATCTGTCGGTCAGCCTCAGCGAGTGGTATCGGGGCGACGGCTCACCGGGCGGCCTCGACGGCCATCTGTGCTACGCCGCCGAGCTGTTCGACGCCGCCGGCGCCGCCGCGCTCGCCCACCGTCTGGTGCGTGTGCTGCAGCAGGTCGCGGACGACCCGGACGTACGCCTGGGCGACGTGGACGTGATCCTGGACCCGGCCGAGCACCACCGCCTCGTACGGGAGTGGAACGACACCGCGGCGCCGCTGCCGGACACCACCGTCGTCGGCCTCCTCGCCGACCGGGCGGCGCGCACCCCGGGCGCCGTCGCCGTCACCGACCAGGACGGTGCGCTGACGTACGGGGCGCTGGACACCGCCTCCGGGATGCTCGCCCGCCGGCTGGCCGCCCGCGGCGTCGGCGCGGAGGACGTCGTCGCCGTGGCGCTGCCGCTGGGCGCCCGGCTCGCCGTCGCGCTGCTCGGCGTGCTCAAGGCCGGCGCCGCCTGCCTGTTCACCGGTCCTGACCGGCCGATGCAGGCGCTCGCGCCGCTGCGCGGCAACCGGCCCGGCGCGCTGATCTGCACCGCGACCACCGCCGGGCTGCTGCCCGCCGACCACGCGATGACGGTCGTCCCGCTCGGGAACCCCGTCCTGGCCGCCGCCCGCGGCACGTACGCGGGGCCCGGCCTCGCCGACGGCACGGGCACCGGTCTGCCGCGGCCCGGTCACGCCGCGCTGCTGCTGGACTCCACGACGCCGCACGGCGTGCCCGCGGGCGTCGTCCTCGAGCACCGCTCGCTGGTCAGCCACCTCGCGTACGCAGCCCACGGAGCCCACGGATCCGACGAGGCCGGGGACCCCGCGCCCGACGGGATGCCGCGGCACCTGACGCTGGACGAACGCGCCCCCGTCGAGGCCGTGGTGACCCCGCTGCTCGGCGCGCTGTGCGCCGGCGAGAGCGTCCTGCTCGGCAAGCCCGACCCGAACGCCGCCCGCCGCGCGCTCACCACCCGCGACCTGCTGTGGACGCTGGCCGAACTGCCCCCGGACGACCCGTCGTTCGCGGAGGTCACCGTCGTCGAGGACGGCACCCCCGCCGCCGACGTCGACGCCCGCGAGTGGCGCGCCCGCCACCCGGACGCCGCCCTGGTCACCGGCTACGGACCGCCCGGCACCGCCGGCCCCTGGCTGCGCCACCGCACCGCCCCCGGCGCGCCGCTGGCCGCCGAGGTGCCCACCGGCAGGCTGCGACCCCACACCCGCGCCTACGTCCTCGACGACCGGCTGCGCCCGGTCCCGCCCGGCGCCGTCGGCGACCTCTACGTCGCCGGCGCCACCCTCGCCCGCGGCTACCACGGCAGCACCAGGCTCACCGGCGAGCACTTCGTCGCCTGCCCGTACGGGCCCGCGGGGGAGCGGATGCTGCGTACGGGCGAGCGCGCCCGGTGGAGTTCCGCGGGGCTGCTGACGGTGCGCGGCCGGCAGGCCGGCGAACCCGACGCGGCGCTCACACAGGCCCGCCGCCGGGAGGGCGGCGGCGACCTCGGGGTGCTGCTGCCGCTGCGCACCGAGGGCAGCGGCCCGCCGCTGTTCTGCGTGCACTCCGCCACCGGCCTCGCCTGGAGCTACGCGGTCCTCGTGCCGCACCTCCCGCAGGACCGGCCGGTGTACGGGATCCAGGCGCGCGGCCTCGCCGGACCCGAGCCGATGCCCAAGAGCGTCGCCGAGATGGCCGCCGACTACGCGGACGAGATCCGGACCGTACAGCCCGAGGGCCCGTACCACCTGCTCGGCTGGTCCTTCGGCGGCATGCTCGCGCAGGCCGTCGCCGCCCGGCTGGAGGAGCAGGGCGAGCGCGTGGAACTGCTCGCGCTGCTCGACGCGTACCCCGACGGCGGTGCCGGCACGTCGCTGTTCTCGAACGAGGACGCCGCCGGCCGCGCCGCGGCCGCGTCCGCGCCGCAGGGCCGGCTCCTCGGCCCCGGCGGCGACGAAGCCGCGGTGCCCGGGGTCAGCGGGCGGCTGCGCTCGCGGATGGAGCAGGTCATGCGCAACGCGGCGGGGTTCGCGCCCGAGCACACCCCGCGCCGTACGGCGGGCGACCTGCTGCTCTTCGTCGCCACCGAGGACCGGCCGGCGCGGCTTCCCGTCGCCGACGCCGTCGAGAGCTGGAAGCCGTACGCCGCCGGGAACGTCGAACCGCACGAGATCGCGGCCGACCACTTCGGAATGCTGAAATCCGCCCCCGCGGCGCGAATCGGCCGCATTCTCGCCGAGCGGCTGGGAAATCCGGACGGGGCCCGGGAGAAATGAGCCGGCGCACCACGGGATACGGAACCCGGAAAACAGGATTCCGTCATGCCGCCCGGCGCAGCGCGCCCGCACGTGCGGCGCGCGGCGGAAGACGCACGCATTCAGGCAGCACGAATTCAGGAGGGAGCGGGCGAGTGGCCAAAGCACCGGAGATTCCCGTACACAACCGCAGGGACGGCCTCGAACCCCTGCCCGAGCTGCGCCGGATGAGCCAGGAGACGCCGCTGCTGGAAACCCCGCGCGACTGGGTCGCCACCGGGCAGGCCGAAGTGCGCCGGATCCTCGGCGACGCGGACCACTTCAGCACCATGCCGCCCGCCGACACCGAGGAGGACCGGCGGCGCCAGATCCAGGAAGGCAACCTTCTGCAGTACGACCCGCCGGACCACACCCGGCTGCGCCAGATGCTCACCCCGGAGTTCACCAACCGGCGGATGCGCAGGCTGGAGCCCTTCATCGAGGAGATCGTCACCGAACGCCTCGACGCGCTCGAACGCGCCGGCCGGCCCGCCGACCTCATGCGTCACTTCGCCTGGCCCATCCCCGGGCTCGTCAGTTGCGCGCTGCTCGGCGTCCCCCGCGACGACCAGGCGGAACTGGCCCGCAACCTCGACATCAGCCGGGCCGGCAACCGCAGCCGCACCCAGCAGATGACAGCGGGCAAGGCGTACGTCGGCTACATGAGCCAACTCGTCGCGCGCAAGCGCCGCGACCCCGGCGGCGACCTGCTCGGCATGCTGATCCGCGAGCACGGCGACGACGTCACCGACAGCGAACTGACCGGCATCGGCACGTCGCTGATGGCCGCCGGCTACGAGAACGTCGCCGGCACCCTCGGCCTCGGCACGATGCTGCTGCTCAGCCGCCCCGACCAGCAGGCGCTTCTGCTGCAGCGGCCGGAGCTGACCGACCGCGCGGTGGAGGAACTGCTGCGGTACGTGTCCGTGATCGCCACCTCCTCGCCGCGCACCGCCCTCGCGGACGTGCCCGTCGGCGACGCGGTGATCAAGAAGGGCGACGTCGTGGTCTGCTCCCTGCTCGCGGTCAACCGGGCCGCCGAGGACGGCGCCGGCCACGACCGGTTCGACATCACCCGCGAGGCCGGCTCCCACCTGGCCTTCGGCCACGGCATCCACTACTGCCTCGGCGCCCCGCTGACCCGCGTGCAGCTCAGGATCGCGCTCCCGCGGCTGCTGCGCCGCTTCCCCGGGCTGCACCTGGCCGTACCGCCCCAAGAGCTGCGCTACCGGACGCACGCGCCGAACTACGGCGTCGAAGCGCTGCCCGTCGCCTGGTAGGAGGACCCGTGCCACGCCGCATCGGGCCCGTGCCCGTCCACACCCGCAGAACGCGCTTCGACCCCGCCGAGGGCCTGCGCCGGCTCGCCGCCGACCGGCCCGTCACCCGGGTCGACGTCGGTCCGGGCGACAGCGCGGAGTACGTCTGGCTGGTCACCGGATACGACGCGGTACGCCAAGTCCTCGGCGACCACGTCCGGTTCTCCACCCGCCGCCGCTTCGGCCGCACGGCGCGGACGGACGCGGCGGACCCCCCAGACCACCGCCCGGACGACATGATCGGGCAGCTCATGGACTACGACCCGCCCGAGCACACCCGGCTCAGGAAGATGCTCACGCCGGAGTTCACCGTGCGCCGGATCCGCCGCCTGCGCCCCCGGATCGAGGAGATCGTCGCCGACCGCCTCGACGCCGTGGAACGCGCCGGTCCGCCCGCCGACCTCGTGGCGCAGTTCGCCACCCCCGTCTCCGGCGCGGTGCTCTGCGAGCTGATCGGCGTGCCCAGGGACGACCGCGGCGCATTCCTGCGCCGCGCCCGGCTCCACCTCGACCAGGGCCGCGGCCGGCAGGCGCGGGCCGCCGCCGGCGCCGCCTTCTCGCGCTACCTCGCCGCCCTGGTCGCCGGGCAGCGCCGCGACCCCGACGGCGGCTTCCTCGGCACGCTCGTACGCGACCACGGGGCCGACGTCACCGACAAGGAACTCCGCGGCGTCTGCGTGCTGCTGATGCTCGCCGGCCTCGACAACGTCTCCGGGATGCTGAGCCTGGGCACCCTGCTGCTGCTCGAACACCCCGACCGGCTCGCGGAGTTCCGCGCGCACCCCGGGGAGGCGGACCGTACCGTGGACGAGCTGCTGCGCTACCTGACCGTGCCGCACGTGCCCACGCCGCGCACCGCCCTGGAGGACGTCGCCGTCGGCGGACAGCACGTCAAGGCGGGCGAACACGTCCTCGTCTCCCTGCCGATGGCCAACCGCGACCCGGCCCTGACTGCGTCCCCCGACCGCTTCGACCCCGCCCGCGAGCCCTCCGCCCACCTCGCCTTCGGCCACGGCATCCACCACTGCCTGGGCGCCGCGCTCGCCCGCATGGAACTCGCCATCGGCTACACCGCGCTGCTGCGCCGCTTCCCGCACCTGCGCCTCGCCGCGCCGGCCGCGGAGGTGCCGTTCCGGCTGCACTCGACCGCCTACGGCCTGGAGCGGCTGCCGGTCGCCTGGTGACCTGCGGCCGGAGAGAGGAGACGACGATGGAGGTACGGGTCGACCGCGACCGGTGCGTGGGGTCGGGGCTGTGCATGATGCAGGTGCCCGCCGTCTTCGACCAGTCCGAGGACGACGGCAAGGTGCTGCTCACCACCGCGCACCCCGATCCCGCGCTCGTCAGGTCCGTACGCGGCGCCGCCGGACGGTGCCCCGGGCGGGCCATCTCGCTGCACGACGGCGTCCCCTGAAGTTCTGCTGAAGATAAAGCGTGCCCACGCAACGCGCTGAGCACCGCTGACAGAACCCTATTCATGGAATTCTCATGAAAGCCGCCGCCTGTGCCCACAGCAGGCGGCGTTCTGTATCCGCCCTGTGACCGGCGCTCGCGTAGAACTTGGCCCATGTTCACCACACGCAAACGCGCATTCGCGCAGACCCTGCTCGCCTCGTCCGCACTGGTCGTCAGTGTCGTGCTGGCGGGGTGCTCCGACGATTCAGAGGCCGCCTCCTCCGACGGCGGCACGTCCGCCTCCCCGGGCAGCCAGTTCGACCAGGCGGTCGAGTACGCGCAGTGCATGCGTGACAACGGGGTGCCGGAGTTCGAGGACCCGGTGCAGGACACCGGCGGCGTCATGTTCAAACAGGGCGGCGGACTCGACCCGTCCTCCGCCGAGTTCAAGGCCGCCGAGGAAGCCTGCCGCGACAAGCAGCCGCAGCGCCAGGGCGGCCCGGGCGGCGGTGAGCCGCTGGACTCCGAGAAGGTCGCGGAGTGGGCCGAGTGCATCCGGCAGAACGGCCTGCCCGACTTCCCCGACCCGGACATCGAGGGCAACAGCATGGTCGTGGACATGGGCGCCGTCGACCCGGAGACCTTCGAACCGGCCCGGCAGGCATGCCAGGACAAGTACCCCGGTGGCGGCATGCGGATCGGCGGGGGCATGCGGTGACCAGCCGTGAGGAGACGGAAGAGCTGAATCTGCGGGCACGGCCGGCGGGTGCGCTGGAGGTCCGCTCGCCGGGCCCGCTCGCCGCGGACGGCGACCCCGAGCCGGGCGGGCCCGGCGGCGAACTCGCCACCGTCGACCCGCCCGCCGGGGGCGGCGACGTGCCGGGCGGCCCCGAGCCGGTGCGCAAGGGCCGCAGGCTGCGGATGACGCTGATCGTGGTGATCGCGATCGGCGTCGCCGCCGCGGCGGGGCTCGCCGCCACCGGCGCGCTCGGCGGCGAGGACTCCGAGGAGCCCGTCGCCGGCCCGTCGGGACCGGCGGCGACGGCCCAGGTGGAACGTACGACGCTCACCAGCAGCGAGACCGTGGACGGCACCCTGGGCTACGGCGACGTGACCACCGTGCAGGCCCTCGGCTCGACGGGCAGCGGCACGGCCCCCGACGCCGGCGCCCAGCCGGGCCAGGGCGCCGGATCCGCGGCGGACTCCGGCGGCGATACTGCCGGCACAGGCGCCGGGATCGTCACCTGGACGCCCAACGAGGGCGCCACGATCGAGCGCGGCGAGACCGTGTACGGCATCGACGGCGAGAAGGTCCCGCTGTTCTACGGCGACATACCGCTGTACCGGACGCTGTCGGACGGCAGCGAGGGCGGCGACGTCGAGTTGCTCGAACGCAACCTCGCCAAGCTCGGCTACACCGGGTTCACCGTCGACGAGACGTACAGCGCGGACACCGCGGACGCGGTGGCCGCCTGGCAAGAGGACATGGGCCGGGAGGAGACCGGTGCCGTCGAGCCCGGCGACGCCGTCACCGCCCCCGGGGCCCGGCGCGTCGCCGCGCTGCAGACCTGGCCCGGCGCGAAGGCCGAGGGCGCGGTCCTCGACTGGACCGGCACCGAGCGGGTCGTCTCCGTGGAGCTGGACGCTCAGTTCGAGGACCTCGTACAGACCGGCACCAAAGCCGAGGTCGAGCTGCCCAACGGCACCACCGTGAACGGCGAGGTCACCGACATCGGCACCCCGCCGACCGACACGGCCTCCGGTGCCGCCGGCGCCGAGGGCGAGGAGGACCAGGAGTCCACGCTGCCCCTGCAGTTGACGGTCGGGCAGCAGGACAAGCTCGGCCGCTACCAGGCCGCCCCCGTCGACGTGGTCCTCAAGGCGGACACCCGCGAGAACGTGCTCGCGGTGCCCGTGAACGCGCTCGTCGCCCGGCAGGGCGGCGGCTACGCGGTGCAGAAGGTGACCGCGGGCGGGAACACGGAGTCCGTGCCCGTCGAGCTGGGCATGTTCGCCAACGGGCTGGTCGAGGTCAGCGGCGACGGCGTCGAAGAGGGCATGTCCGTGGGGGTCCCGTCGTGACCGTCCCGCCCCGTCCGGTGGTGGAACTGACCGGGGTCACCAAGACCTACGGGGACGTCGCCGCACTCCGCTCCGCCGACGTCGTCATCCGCCACGGCGAACTGCTGGCCGTCGTCGGCCCGTCCGGCTCCGGCAAGTCCACCATGCTCAACATCATGGGGACGCTCGACCGGCCCACCGCGGGCACCGTCCGCATCGACGGCCACGACGTCGACCGGCTCAGCGACCGGGAGCTGTCGGCCCTGCGGGCGGGCACCATCGGCTTCGTCTTCCAGCAGTTCCACCTCGCCCCCGGCGTCCCGGCGCTGGACAACGTCGCCGACGGGCTGCTCTACAGCGGCCGGACCCGCGCCGAGCGGCGCCGCCTGGCCGAGCGGGCCATGCGCCGCGTCGGCCTCGGCCACCGCCTCTACCACGAGCCGCACCAGCTCTCCGGAGGCGAGAAGCAGCGCGTGGCCATCGCCCGCGCGGTCCTCGGCGACCCGCCCCTGCTGCTCGCCGACGAGCCCACCGGCGCGCTCGACTCCCGCTCCGGGGCGGTCGTGATGGAGCTGCTGCACCAGCTCCACGAGGCCGGCACCACCGTCGTCGTCATCACCCACGACCGCGACATCGCCGCCTCCCTGCCCCGCGAAGTCCGCCTCAAGGACGGCGGCATCGAGCACGACTCCGCCCCCGGCGCCGCCCTTCCGGCCGCCCGGCTCCCCCAGGAGGCCGTCCGATGACCGCGCCGCACGCGACGGCGGAGCTCGACCAAGCACAGCCGCCCGCACCGCCGCCGCCCACCGCGCCGAAGCCCGCCCGGATGACCCCGGCGGACGTGCTGCGGGTCGGGGGGTCGGGGCTGCGCTCGCGGCCCATGCGGGTGTTCCTCTCCGCACTCGGCATCGCCATCGGCATCGCCGCGATGATCGGGGTCGTCGGCATCTCCACCTCCTCCACGGAGGATCTGGACCGCCGGCTGAACGCCCTGGGCACCAACCTGCTCACCGTCACCCCCGGCCAGTCGTTCTCGGGCTCCGAGGCCAGCCTGCCGGAGGAGTCCGTGGCCATGATCGGGGCCATCCCCGAGGTCGAGAACGTCTCCGCCATCGGGCGCGTCGACGCCAATGTCTTCCGCAACGACCGGATCCCCGAGGAGCAGACCGGCGGCCTGAGCGTCAGCGCGGCCCGCACCGACCTGCCGGAGTCCGTCGGGCTGCAGATCACCGACGGCCGCTGGCTCAACGGTGCGACCGGCCGCTATCCCGCGGTGGTCCTCGGCCCCAAGGCCGCCGAGCAGTTGGGGATCTACGAGGCGGGGCCCGACGCGCAGGTCTGGCTGGGCGGCAGGTGGTTCACCGTCGTGGGCCTCACCGCGTACAACGAGCTGGTGCCCGAGCTGGACTCGGCCGCGCTGGTCGGCTGGGACGTCGCCGAGGACGAGCTGGGCTTCGCCGGCAACCCCACGACGATCTACACCCGCAGCGCGGAATCCGCCGTCTCGGACGTGCAGTCCGTCCTCGGCGCCACCGCCAACCCGGAGAACCCCAACGAGGCCACCGTCTCCCGCCCCTCCGACGCCCTGGAGGCCAAGGAGGCGACCGACGAGACGCTCAGCGGCCTGCTGCTGGGACTCGGCGGGGTGGCGCTGATCGTCGGCGGCGTGGGCGTGGCCAACACCATGGTCATCTCCGTCCTCGAACGCCGCTCCGAGATCGGCCTGCGCCGCTCGCTCGGCGCCACCCGCGGCCAGATCCGCAGCCAGTTCCTCTGCGAGGCGCTGCTGCTGTCCGCGCTCGGCGGCCTCGGCGGCGTGGTGCTGGGCATCGGCGTGACCGTCGGCTACGCCACGTCCCAGGACTGGGCGACGGTGGTGCCGGTGTGGGCGATGGCGGGCGGCATCGGCGCGACGCTCCTCATCGGCGGACTCGCCGGGTTCTACCCGGCGGTCCGCGCCGCCCGGCTGCCGCCCACCGAGGCGCTGGCCACCACCTGACCCGCGCCGGTGTGCCGGCAGGCGGGCATGTCCCGCCGGGCCGCCGTGCCCCCGCTGCCTCTCCGGGCAGCGGGGGCACAGCCACGGCACCCCTGTGACCTGGGCTGTTACCGGGGGCTTACGCGGCCTGCGGCACGCTGGGCGGCATGCATGTGCTGATCGTGGAGGATCACCGGGAGCTGGCCGAGACCGTCGCCACCGGGCTGCGCGGGGACGGCATGGACACGGACCTCGCGTACGACGGCCAGGAGGCCCTGGACCGCGCCACGAGCCGGGAGTACGACGTGATCGTGCTGGACCGCGACCTGCCCCGGCTGCACGGCGACGACGTGTGCCGCGCGCTGACCAGACACGGCAGCAGCACCCGGGTGCTGATGCTCACCGCCTCCACCACCGTCGCCGACCGCGTCGACGGCCTCGGCCTCGGCGCCGACGACTACCTGACCAAGCCCTTCGCGTTCGCGGAACTGATCGCCCGCGTACGGGCCCTCGGCCGCCGCCCGGCCAACGCCGTGCCGCCGGTCCTCACCCGCGGCGACCTGACCCTCGTCCCCGCGCAGCACCTCGCCAGCCGGGGCGGGCGCCGGCTCGACCTGTCGCGCAAGGAACTCGCGGTGCTGGAGCTGCTGCTGTCCGCGCAGGGCGCGGTGGTCTCCGCCGAGGAACTCCTCGAACGGGCCTGGGACGGCGCCGCGGACCCGTTCACGAACGCCGTGAAGGTCACCGTCAGCAGGCTGCGCCGCAAGCTCGGCGAGCCGCCGGTGATCGAGACCATCCCCCATGCCGGATACCGCATCTGAGCCCGCCGGCGGCGCCGGCAGGCGCTTCCGCTGGACCGTCAGGCTCCGGCTGACGCTGCTGTACGGCGCGCTGTTCCTGCTCTCCGGCGTGGCGCTGCTCGCCATCACCTACGCGCTCGTCGCCCGCGGCGACGCCACCAAGGGCGTCCTCGTCAAGTTCGACAGCCCTCGGGAGACACACCGCGACCCGGCGGACATCGAGCACGTGGTCACCGAGCGCCACGAGGCCGCGCTGCAGGCCCTGGTCGCGCAGGCCGGGATCGCGCTGGCGCTGATGACCGCCGTGTCCGTCGCGCTGGGCTGGGTGATGGCCGGGCGCGTGCTGCGGCCGGTACGGATCATGGCGGCCCGGGCCCGGCAGATCTCCGGGCACAACCTGCACGCGCGGCTGGCCATAGCGGGCCCCGACGACGAACTGAAGGACCTCGGCGACACCTTCGACGGGCTGCTGTCCCGGCTGGACGCCGCGTTCGAGGCGCAGCGCCGGTTCGTCGCCAACGCCTCCCACGAGCTGCGCACCCCGCTGACGCTGCAGCGCGCGATGGTCGAGGTGGAGCTCTCCCAGCCCGGCGCCGACGCGGCCTCGCTGCGTGCCGTGTGCGAGCGGGTCGTCGCCTCGGGGGAGGAGCAGGAGCGGCTGATCGAGGCGCTGCTGACACTGGCCGGCAGCCAGAGCGGGCTGGTCGTCGCCGAGCCCGTCGACCTCGCGGGGGTCGTACGCAAGGTGGTGCACGACCGCACCTGCGCCACGCCCGGCACCCTGGACCTGCACTCCTCGCTGCGTCCCGCGGTCACCGCGGGCGATGAACGGCTCATCGCCCGGCTCGCCGGCAACCTGGTGGAGAACGCGCTGCGTTACACCCCGGACGGCGGCTGGGTGCGGGTGGCCACGGGCGTGAAGGAGACGGGCTATCCGATGCTGCGGGTGGTCAACAGCGGCCCGCGGATCCCCGCGGAGCGCATCCCCGGCCTGTACGAGCCGTTCCAGCGGCTGCAGCCGCGGGCGGCCGGCGGCGGCTACGGCCTGGGACTGTCCATCGTCGGCGCCGTCGCCGCCGCGCACCGCGCGGAGGTGACCACGGTGCCGGGGCCCGAGGGCGGGCTGGCGGTCACGGTGGAGTTCCCGCCGCCGGACCCGGGGGACTGGTGAGGGGGCGGCGCAGCCGGGCGGTCAGCTGGCGCCGATCATCTCCACCTCGCCGCCGAGCTGCTTGACCTTGCCGTCGCGGGGTACGTACGCGGCGTTCTGCACGGCGTAGTACTCCCGCACGCCCAGCGGCTCCTTCTCCTTGACGTACAGCCTGGTGGCGTCGCCCGGGATGATGTGGAAGCCCGGCCGGGTCGCGAAGTCCACCCGCGCGTCGTAGGAGTTGAAGACGGCCAGCGCCCCGCCGTCGGCCGTGCGCAGCGCGTACACGTCCGGGAAGGCGGGCTTGTACGTCTCGTCCCACTTGGGGTTCTCGGACTCGAACTCGGTCTCGAAGTAGCCGTCGTGCTCGGGTTTGATCCAGTCCCGGCGGGTGGTGTGGTCCTTGACCATGTTCGCGCGCACCTCGCTGGCCGCGAGGAGCTTGCCGTCCTTCTTGCCGCCCGTGACGTAGAGGTCGTTGACCGCGTCGTCGAGGCCGTCGAGCGCGGCGGTGCCCACCTCGGCGTCCGCGGGCAGCGCGGTGGGCAGGCCGCCGGCGCCGCGGTCGACCTCGGGGATTCGGCCCTGGATGCCGACGGAGGCGACGTTCTTCCACGTGTCCCCGCCGGCGCGCTCGAACACCAGCAGGCTGCGGTCGCCTTCGTCGAAACCGGGGCCCTCCACGGGGGCGTCGACCATGTACCAGTCGCTGCGGGCGGGGATGTAGTACTCGGCCTTGTCGGCGCGGTAGCGGAACGGCTTCTTGTAGAGGGTCCGGAACTTCTTCTCGTACGTCGGGAACTGCCGGTACTGCGCCCGGCTCTGCTGGTACAGCGCGCCGGCCTCGACCTCGCCGAGCGCGTCGCCGTCCAGGCCGGCGTTGGCCGCGTTGTTGGTCTCGACGTAGCGCTCCAGCACCTTGCGCGCCTGGCCCTCGCTGATCACCGGACGGGGCTGCTCCTTCCCGTCGCCGGGGCCGTCCGCGTCGTCGTCCGAGCCGCCGCTGCACGCCGTCGCCAGCAGGAGCGCGGCCAGACCCGCGGCGGCGGTGGATATGGCGGTCTTCTTCGTGCCCATGGGCGCAAACCCCCCGATGCGGTCAAGATCAGTGGTCGGGGGCGAGTCTAAGCACTGGCCCCGCGCCGCCCGCGCCTACCCCCGGACGCCCGGCCTCCGGCCCTCCTGAACGCTGCGGGCCGGCAACCGCCATGGCGGACAGCGGCGCCGCGTGGCTAGGGTGAGGACCATGCGAACCGGATTCGTTTGACGCTGACGGGCCCGTGGCCCTCCTCCCGCCCGATGCGCGAGACGCCCTGCCATCGAGACGAGAGGAGACGACGTCGTGACGTCGTTGTTCAGCCACCAACAGATCGAGCACTTCCGCGCCTTCGGGTACGTGGTGCTGCGCGCCCTGCTCACGCGCGAGGAGACCGGCCGGCTCACCGCCGAGGTGACCGCCGGGCTCACCGACGCGTACGGCGGCCTCGGCACCGACACCGATCCGTACGACGAGGGCGGCATCCGCGGCGACTACCTGCCGCTGGCCGCCGACCGGACGCCCTTCAGCCAGTCGCTGATCGCTGACGACCCGCGGCTGTTCCAGGGCTCCGCCGAGCTGTGCGGGCGGATGACCGTGCCCACGGTGCCCAGCGCGGTGTGCTTCACCGGCAACTCCGGCTGGCACACGGACATCGGTCCGGACGTGCCGGGGGTGACGTTCCTGGCCCACCTTCAGCCGCGTACCGCGGAGACCGGAGCGCTGCGGGTGCTGCCCGGGTCGCACGACCCCGCGTACGCCCGCAGGCTCGCCGCGTACCGCGGCGCCGACCCCGCCAACCAGGGGTTTCCCGGCTGGCCGGTGCCGGAGACCGTGCTGGCGACGGAGCCGGGCGACGTGCTGGCGTTCGACGCCCATCTGCTGCACCGCTCCGTGGGCGGCGAGCGCCGGCTGGCGTGGCGCACCGAGTACCTGGGGTGGCCGGGGCTCGGCGACGCCGACGGCATGCGCGTGGTGCGGGAGTTGCTCGCCGAGGACGCGTACGAGGACGCCGGGTTCGACCGCGGGCGCTGGCCGGAGTGGGACGAGTGGGCGGCCGGGGCCGCGGGGATCGCCTCGCGGCTCACGGCGCTCGACCGGCTGCGCCTGCTGGGCGCCGTCCCCGGGCCCCGTACCGCCTGAGGGTCCTGCCCGGTCCTGACACCGTTAGCGGAGACGAAGCCGTGTCCTCCGCCCGTGCGGCGGGGGCCACGGCCCTTCCGGGCGGCCGTGCGGCGCGGGTCCGGCGGACTATTCGCCCGTGGCCGGCAGCCTTTCCTCGGCCGCGGCGAGGATCTCGGTCACCCGCAGCCCGAGGTGTACGTCGCGGGGGTCGGGCCGGCCGCTCCCTGCCGCCTCGAGCAGCGCGTCCACGGCCCGTACGAACGCGGGCACGGGCCCGTCGTCGTCCCGCTCCGGCGCGGTCTGCGTGCCCTGCGTGCCGTGCAGTTGCACGGTGACCCCCGACGCCTGCGGCGGAATGGTGTGGCTGAGCGTGCATGTGCTGGAGGCACCCGAGGCGTGCCGCAGCGCGAGGTGCACGGTGTCGCCCGGGCCGCGCGCGGCGGTGACGGCGCCGGGCACGGCCGGGTCCACGTCGCCGAGGACCGGCAGCAGCATCGACAGCGCGTGCGGTCCGACGTCCCACAGCGCGCCCTTCTCACCGCGCCAGGGCGAGGCGGCGTACGGGCTGTCGGAGCCGGCGAAGACCGGCGAGAGCCAGTCGGCGCGGCCCAGCAGCCAGCCCTCCTCGCCGGCCCGGTCGGCGAGCCAGCCCGCGGTCTCGTCGCGGAAGCGCAGCGTGAAGAAGACCACGGAGGCCACCCCGGCGCGCTCCACCGCGGCCACCACCCGCCTGGCGGCGGCCACGTCGGTGGCGACGGGCTTGTCCAGCAGCAGGTGGCAGCCCGCCGCGGCGGCGCGCTCCGCGAGCGGCGCCTGCACGTCGGGCGGCAGCGCGACGGCCACCGCGTCGCAGTCGGCGAGCAGGGCGTCCACGTCGCCGTACGCGCGGGTGGAGAAGCGGTCGGCGAGCGCACGGGCCGCCTCCGGCCGCCGGCCCCACACGCCGGCGAGCTCCGCCCGCGGGTGCGCCTGGAGTCCGGGGCCGTGCGCGCGCTCGGCCCAGGGGCCGGTGCCGAGAAGTCCGAATCGCATGCGCCGAGTCTACGAGTACGCCGATACCCGCAGGCCGGGCGCCCCGTGCTCCCGCCGCCGGACCGGCTCGGCCGCGGCGGCGCACACTCCGGCGGTCACTTCTCGGGGCGTGCCCGGCTGGGCTGCACGCGCTTCGGCTCGCCCGCCATCTTCGGATGGTCCGGCGGGTACGGCAGGTCGCCCTGGCCGTGGTCCTGCTCCTGGCGCGCGGACAGCTCCAGCAGCGGGGTGATGTCGAAGGCGTGCTCGTCCATGCCGGCGTGCACGTCCCCGACCTCGGCGAACCGTTTCACCATGGTGACCAGGTCGAAGTCGTCCGGCTCGGCGTCGTCCACCTCCTCCCAGCGCAGCGGCGCGGAGACGGGCGCGTGCGGGCGCGGCCGGACGGAGTAGGCGGACGCGATGGTGCGGTCGCGGGCCATCTGGTTGTAGTCGACGAAGACCTTCTCGCCGCGCTCCTCCTTCCACCACGCGGTGGTGACCTGCTCCGGCATCCGCCGCTCCAGCTCCCGCCCGGCGGCTATCACCGCGCGGCGCACCTGCACGAACGTCCAGCGCGGCGCGATCGGCACGAACAGGTGCATCCCCCGCCCGCCGGAGGTCTTCGGCCAGGCGGTCAGCCCGTGTCCGCCGAGGACGGCGCGCATCTCGTGCGCGGCGCGCACGGCGTCGGCGTAGTCCGTGCCGGGCTGCGGGTCGAGGTCGATGCGCAGCTCGTCGGGGTGCTCGGTGTCGGCGCGCCGCACCGGCCAGGGGTGGAACGTCAGCGTGCCGTACTGGGCCGCCCAGACGACCGCCGCCGGCTCGGTCGGGCACATCTCGTCCGCGTACCGCCCGCTGGGGAAGGTGATGCGGGCGGTGGGGATCCAGTCGGGCGTGTTCTTCGGCGCGCGCTTCTGGAAGAACGACTCCCCGCTTATCCCCTCCGGATAGCGCTCGAGGGTCGTCGGCCGGTCCCGCAGCGCCCGTACGATGCCGTCGCCGACGGCGAGGTAGTACCGCGCGAGGTCGAGCTTCGTGTAGCCCTTGGCCGGGAAGAAGACCCGGTCCGGGCTGGACAGCCGTACGGTTCTCTCGCCCGCCTGGAGCTGAATCGCTGCACCCATGTGCGCAACGGTAAGGCGGATGTCCGAATCCCGCCTTACCGTTGCGCACATGGATCTGCCGGTGATGCCCCCCGTGAAGCCGATGCTCGCCAAGCCGCAGAAGAAGCTCCCGCCCGGGATGCTCTACGAGGCGAAGTGGGACGGCTTCCGCGCCATCGTCTTCCGCGACGGTGCCGAGGTCGAGGTCGGCAGCCGCACCGGCAAGCCGCTCACGCGCTACTTCCCGGAGCTGGTCGAGGCGCTGAAGGCCCATCTGCCCGAGCGGTGCGTCGTGGACGGCGAGATCGTCATCGTCCGCGGCGACCGGCTGGACTTCGACGCCCTCACCGAGCGCATCCACCCCGCCGACTCGCGGGTGCGGATGCTCGCCGAGCAGACACCGGCGAGCTTCGTCGCGTTCGACCTGCTCGCCCTCGGCGACGACTCGCTGCTGGACACCCCGCAGTCCGAGCGGCGCGCGGCGCTGCTGCGCGCCCTGGCCGACGCCAGGGCGCCCGTGCACATCGCGCCGGCGACGCGGGACCTGGCGGTCGCCGAGGAGTGGTTCGAGCAGTACGAGGGCGCCGGGCTCGACGGGATAATCGCCAAGCCGCCGGGGCTGCCGTACCGGCAGAACGAGCGGGTGCTCGTCAAGGTCAAGCACGAGCGCACGGCCGACGTGGTGCTCGCGGGCTTCCGCTGGCACAAGTCGGGGCCCGTGATCGGCTCCCTGCTGCTCGGCATCCACGACGACAAGGGCGTGCTGCAGCACGTGGGGGTGTGCGCGGCGTTCTCGATGAAGCGGCGGGCCGAGCTGGTCGAGGAGCTGGCGCCGCTGCGGATGGACACGCCCGGGGAGCAGGCGGCGCACCCGTGGGCCGACTGGGCGAAGGAGGAGGCGCACGAGTCGGCGCGGCTGCCGGGGGCGCCGAGCCGGTGGAGCGGGCAGAAGGACCTGTCGTGGGTGCCGCTGCGGCCGGAGCGGGTGCTGGAGGTGGCGTACGACCACATGGAGAACGGGGCCCGCTTCCGGCACACCGCCCAGTTCCGCCGCTGGCGCCCGGACCGCACCCCGGAGAGCTGCACGTACGAGCAGTTGGAGGAGCCGGTCAGGTACGACCTGCACGAGGTGCTGACGTCCCGTCCGCAGCATTGAGCGGCCCGGCCGGCGCCCACGGGGGCCGCCGGCCGGGGCATCCGGGGCATGCGGGGCCGCAGGGGAGCGCACCGCCCGGCGCGTCGTGGACGGGGCGGACCGGGGCCGCGAGGATGGGGGCATGGGAGCCACGCCGCCCACGGCCATGCGCGCCTGGGCCGTCACCGCGAAGGGCCGGCTGGAGCCGGTGGAGCTGCCGGTGCCCGCGCCGGGGCCCGACGAGCTGCTGGTCCGGGTGGAGGCGTGTGCCGTCTGCCGTACGGACCTGCACGTCCGCGACCACGACCTCCCGCCGCACAAGACGCCGGTCGTCCCCGGCCACGAGGCCGTCGGTGAGGTCGTCGCGGCCGGCGCCGCCGCCGAGCGGCGCATCGGGTCCCGCGTCGGCATCCCCTGGCTGCGCCACACCTGCGGCCGGTGCCGCTGGTGCGAGCGGGGCCGGGAGAACCTGTGCCCCGAGTCGCGCTACACCGGCTGGGACGCGGACGGCGGCTACGCCGAGTACGCCGTGGTGCCCGCCCCGTACGCCTACGCCCTGCCCAAGGAGCCCGCCGCCGAGGACCTGGCGCCGCTGCTGTGCGCCGGGATCATCGGCTACCGTGCGCTGCGGCTGGCGGAGCTGCCGGCGGGCGGGCGCCTCGGCCTCTACGGCTTCGGCGGATCCGCGCACCTGACCGCGCAGTTGGCCATCGCCCAGGGCGCCGAGGTGCACGTGCGCACCCGCTCGCGGGCGGCGCAGCGGCTCGCGCTGGAGCTGGGCGCCGCGACGGCGGCGGGGGCCGACGAGCCGGCGCCGGAGCCGTTCGACTCGGCGGTGCTGTTCGCGCCCGCCGGCGAGCTGGTGCCGGTCGCGCTGGCGGCGCTGGACGCCGGCGGCACGCTCAGCGTGGCGGGCATCCACCTCACCACGATCCCGGAGCTGGACTACGACCGGCACCTCTTCCGCGAGCGCGTGCTGCGCAGCGTCACCGCCAACACCCGCGCCGACGGCCGGGAGTTCCTCGCCGCCGCCGACGCGCACGGGGTGCGAGCGACCGTCACCCCGTACCCCTTCGACCGCGCGGACGACGCCCTCGCCGACCTGGCGGCGGACCGGGTCAGGGGCGCGGCGGTGCTGCGGATGCCGGCGGGGTGAGGGCGCGTACGACGTGCCGGATGCCCGGCGTCGCGGTCAGCCGCGCGGTACGTACAGGACCCAGACCTGTCCCTCGGCGAGCGGCATCGGATCGCCGTCCGGCGTCGTGAACACCGTGCGGTCCGCCGCCGTCGGCCGGTCCCACCGGGCGTCGTACGCGCGGCCGTCCCGCAGCACCGTGGCCTCGCCGGTGCCGACGGTCTCGGTGAACGGCGAGTTGTTGCCCCAGCGGTCGCCGAAGGCGCCCTCGCGGATCGTCGTCTCCTGCAGCACCACCGTCGGCGGCGCGAGGCGCTCGCCGCCGCTGGTGGCAGGCGTGCCGTCCATGGAGACCTCCCAACCGCGCCGCTCGGCCGACCAGTCGAAGGTGAAGCTCGCGGCCGGCATCTCCACCGTGCGCTCGCCGGTCTTCCGGCCGCCGGCCGGCGCCTCGCCGGTCTCGTACAGCGACGCGGCGTCCATGTCGGCGAGTTCGGGGGCGGCGTCGGTGACGCCCTCGGGGCGCAGGTAGAGGTTGTGCGGCATAGGCCGGTCGGTGCCGCGGAAGTACGCGCCGGGCAGTTGCTCGGGCGGCACCGGGCGCAGCGGGGCGCGGTTGATGTGCGGCTTGAGCTTGGACTGCGCCCCGGAGTAGGCGAGCACCGGGTCGTCGTACTGCGCCAGCAGCTCCAGGTCCGTCTCGCGGGCGCTGCGCACCGGCCCGACGACGTCGGGGAGCCCGGAGGCGTAGACGGCGAGGAAGCGGCTGATGCCGGCCTCGACCCGCTCCACGTGCACGACGTCGGCCTGCTCCAGACCCGTGTGCGGCCGGGCGGGCGCCGCGTTGTCCAGCTTCACGCCCAGCACCGGGCCCTCGGCCACGGCGGGCGCCTCGTCGGTGGGGGTCGGCGAGGGGGACGGGGACGGGGAGACGGGGGAGGAGCGGGCCTGGGGGCGGTGCGCCGGCTCCCGCGTGCCGTCGTGCGACCGGGCGAGGAGCACCGCGGTGACGGCGACCGCGGGCACCAGGAGCGCTGTTGCAGCGGCTATGTGCTTCTTGTTCAACGGACCCCCCACTCGGCGTGCTGCCGGTGACCTACCCGCCCCGGCCGCCGGCTACCGCGGTTGCTGCCTAGCGCAGCAGTTCATCGGCTATCACCAAGGCGAAGCCGGCGACCAGCATCGCCATCGCGACCCGGGTGCGGCCCGCGCGGCTGAGCGTGATCGCGGTGCCGGAGAGGATGAGCGCGCCGCCGTAGAGCGCGAAGGTCAGCAGCGAGGGCTCCCTGCGGAACCGCACCACCATGGCCACGCCGACGGCCACCATCACACCGGCGGAGGTCAGGGCCCGCACCCGGCGCACCTGCCGCGGGGTCAGCCGGGGCGGCGGCGGCTCGTCGGCCTCCTCGCCGTCGGCCATCCCGTCCGGGTCCGCCGCGCCGTCCGTGCCGTCCGGGCCATGCGGGGCGTCCGGGTCACCGGCGCCGGGCGTGTGGGGGTCGCCCGTGTCGGTGCCGGCCGCGGCTATGCCGGACTTCGCGCCGTCTGCGGTCTTTTCGGCCTCGTCGAGGCCCGTGTCGTCGATGCCGGTGTCGTCGCGGGAGGTCATGTGCGCCGAGCGTAGTCGCCCGGCCGCCGCGCGGGAGGGCCGGGCCGCGAACCCGCCCGGGATTCGCGGGCGCCCGCGCCCCGGCCGGGCCGGCAGGAGCGCACGCTACGTGCGGCCCTCGTCCTCCTGCGCCGTGCGCAGCGCCTCGGCGGGCGGCATCCAGTCGGCCCGTACGACCGTGAAGCCGGCCTTCTCGTACGCCGCGCAGACCGGCTCGTCGTCGTCCACGACCATCGCCACCGTGCGCCCGCGGGCCACCCGGCGCAGCAGCTCCGGCTTCGCCACCCGGGCCGGCCGCCGGTCGCCCGCGCGGCGCATCCACAGCGGGCCCTCGGGCAGCCCGTGCCCGGCGAGCCAGGCCAGCGTGTCCCGGCGGCAGCGCTCCGGGCGGCCGGTGACGTAGCAGACCTCGCAGGTCCGGGCCCACTGGAGGGCCAGCGCCACGCCCTCGGGCAACGGCGGGTCGAGGGGCGCCGCGCGGAAGAAGGCGTCCCAGTCCTTGGGGGAGGAGGCGACGTGGTGCAGCCGGTGCCGGGTGTCGGTGAGGGTGCCGTCCAGGTCGAACACCGCAAGGTCTCGCTTCGCCACGCCGCCAGCCTACGGGCGCCCGCCGCCGGCGTCCCACGGGGTGCCCTACGCATCAGCGGCCACGCCCGTTACCGTGCCCGGATGGAGCGACGCCACACAGCCGGCGCCGGGATCGCGCTGGCCCTGCTGCTCGTCGTCGGCCTCGTCGTCGTCCTCACCGACGACGACGGCTCCGACGGCGACGCGGCCGGTGCCTGCACGGGTCTGGCCGTCTCCGGCTGGAGCGCCGACGCCGCGACGACGGACGAGTTCGAGCGCTACGGCAACGACGGCGCCCGTGCGGACGACTGGACCGGCGGCGACGGCAACCACTCGGTCCGGCTGCCCGACGGCCGCACGCTGTGGCTGGTCTCCGACCCGTACCTCGGCCAGGTCAACCCGCCGCCCAACCGCCAGGGCCAGCAGCACGCCTGGCGCGACACCTCGCTCGGCGCCCCGGCCTGGACCCGCAACGCCGCCCTCGTCATGTCCGCGGACGGCCGCCTCGAACGCACCCTCCTGGGCGGTGCCCCCGGCGCGCCCTCCTCCCTCTTCCCCGAACCCGGGGCCCCGGTGCGGCAGTGGCGCTGGCCGGTGCACGCCGTGGTGGAGCCGCGCGCGCCCGGCTCGTCCGAGCAGGTGCTGCGGGTGCTGCTGTGGCACCGGCAGGAGGCGCAGCAGCCGTGGATCTACGGCGTGCCGCTGGCCACCGAGGTCGCCACGCTCTCGCTGCCCGACCTGCGGCTGGAGGGCATCACCCAGGTCGACGACCAGTCCCGGGTCGCCGACCCGGCCGACCGCCTCGTCTACGGTGCGGCGGCGGTCCAGCGCGGCGGCTGGACGTACGTGTGGGGCGGCACCGACGGCCGCACCCCCGAGCAGGCGGAGCGCAGCTCCCGCGCGCACCTCGCGCGCGTGCCGGCCGGGCGGCTCGCGGACCGGTCGGCGTGGCGGTACTGGGACGGCGAGCGCTGGAGCGAGGAGGCGGCCCGCTCGAAGCCGGTGCTGGGCGACGGCGGACGCAAGGGCGTCGGCAGCGCGTTCAGCGTGGTGCGCCGGGGCGACACCTGGGTGCTGTTCACGATGGACGCGGGCGGGCCGGACGGAAGCGGGCTGACGACCGTCGCGTCGTACTGGGCGTGCCGGCCGGAAGGCCCGTGGCACGGGCCGGACAAGGCGTTCACCGCCCCGCTGCCCGAGGACGCGGCCGGCGGCTCCGGCGCCGCCGCGTACAACCCGCAGGCCCACCCCGGCGTCGGCACCGAGGACGGGCTGCTGCTCGGCTACGACGTCAACTGGCTGGACGCCTCCGCCGGCACCGTCTCCGCCAACGTGCACCGCAACGTGGCGCTGTACCGCCCGCGGTTCGTCCGCCTGCACCTCGACGCGGTGGAGTGAGGACGGGTGGCGGACGCCGGACGCCGACGACGGCACCACCGCACCCACTAGATGCCGTCGCCCGGCTGACGGCCGACCCCGGGTCCGTACAAGGGAATTCGCCGCCCGGCCGGCCCGCCGGCACGGAACAATGCCTTCCCATGCAGCCTCACGCCGACGACCTCATCCGCGCCCTCGACCCCCTGCCGTACCCGCAGCGCCTGCGCGAGCTGGCCGCCGCCGCCCGCCGGGCCACCGGGCGCGGTGAACTGGCCGCGCTCCTCGACGGGCTGGCGGGGCACGGCGCGTACGGCCGCAGGCTCGCGGCGTTCGCCGCCCTCGTCGGGTGCGACACCGGCTTCCTCGCCGCCCGGCTCGCCGACCCCGACCCCGCCGTGCGCGCCCAGGGCGTGAAGGCCGTACGGCGCGGGCTGCTGCCCGACGAGGCGGTCGTCGCCGCCTTCGACGACGCGCCCGCCGTCGTCCGCGGGCAGCTCGTCCGCGCCGTGGTGCGTGGCCGGCGCACCGCCGTCGCCGAGGCGCTCATCGGGCCCGTCGGTGAGCAGTGGGGCGACGCCGAGGCCGCCAGGCTGCTGCCCGCGTGTACCGAGGAGACCGTACGCCGCCTGCTGCCGGCGCTCTGGCCCGCGCTCAGCGGCCCCGCCACCCTCGCGGGCCGGCACCCCGGGGCCGTACTCGACGAGGCGGAGCGGCAGTTGGCCCTGCTGCCGCGCGGCGGCCGGGCGGCGTGGTGGACCGCGTACTCCGCCGTCGTCGCGCCGCTCGCCGACCGCGCCCCGGACCGGGTGCTGGAGCTGCTGGAGCGGTACTGCCACGGCGGGCTGCCGCCACGCGTGGACGAGCGGCTGAACCGCCTCGTCGCCGCCGACCCCGGCCGCACGCTGCGCCTGCTGCTCGCCCCCGAGCGCCGCCGGGGGACCGCCGTCACCCGGCTCCCGCGCACCGTGCTGGACCGGCTCCTCGCCGCCGCACCGCCGCAGCTGCCCGAACTCGCCCGGCTGTGGCAGGAGAACACCAGCGCGCTCACCGACCTGCTGCGCCGTACCCCGCCGTCCCGCCGCGAGGCGCTCTTCGACGCCGCCATGGCCGAACGGGACACCGCCCGCGACGACTTCCCGCCCGGCCTGCTCGACGCGCTGCCCCGGGAGCGCCGGGCGGCGGAGGCGCGCCGCATGGCGGCGCAGGCCCGGGAGCGCGACGCGCACCCCTCGGACGTGCTGCACGCCGTGGCCTGTCTGCCCGTCGCCGAGGCCCGCGGCGACCTGCTCGCCGCGCTGCGCCGCCCCGACGCCGACGAGCGCGCCGTGGCGTACCGGCTGCTCGTCGCCAACGCCGTCCGCTCCGGCCACCCCGAGGACGTCACCAGCGCCGTCCGGCTGCTGGCCGAACGGCTGCGCAACGACCAGGACCCGGTGCGCTCCGTCGCGCTGCGGCAGCTCGCCGAGACCCACCCCGCGCTCTTCACCGCCGACGCTGCCGACCACCTCCACGACATCGCCGCCGACGCGATCGCCGCCCGCGACTCCTCCCCGGCCACCCGAGGCGCGCTGCGCACGCTGGCCGTCGCGCTGCTGCGCGAGCACGCCGCGGGCGGCCGGCCCGAGCTGGTGAGCTTCTCCCTGCGTACGATCACCCGGCTCACCGGCCACACCGGCGGCGCCGACCTCGGCCGGCTGGACACCTCGCTGCGCCGCGGCCAGGAGCACGAGGTCTTCGACGCCCTCGAACCGTGGCTGGAGGCGGGCGCGGACAAGGTCGACCACGGGCTGACGTTCGCGCTCGCGCGGGCGCTCGGGCGGCGCGCCTGGGGGATGCCCAAGCTGCAGGAATACCTGTGGCAGGCCGTGCAGTTCGGCAGCGACGCGACCGTGCGCACCGCCGTGTCGCTGTGGCTCGAGCCGCGCGCGGGCCGCGGCGAGCGCGTCGCCCGCCTGCTGACGCTGGAGCCGTCCGCCGCGGTGCTCCCGCCGGTGTACCAGGTGCTCGCCCGCACCCGTACGGACCTGCTGGACGCCGTCCTCGGCGACACCCCGCCGTGGGGCCGGTTCCTGACCCCGCGGGCCGCCTGGATCCCGCCCGTCGTCACGCCCGAGCGCTGGACGCCCGCCCAGCAGGCCGCCGCCGCCCGGCTGCTGGCCAGGGCTGCGGGCGACGCCGGGCTGCCGCGGCACGAGCGCATACGGGCCCTCGCGGACGCCGCCCGCATACCCGGCCACGGCTTCGACGTCGCCTTCCGCTGCACCGGCGCGGAGGACGTCGCCCTCGCCGAGGCCGCCCTCGCCGCCCTGGTGTGGACCGACCGGCCCGAGGAGTCGCTGCCGCTGCTGCTCGCGCACGCCGGCGGCGACCGGGCCCGCGTCGCGGTGTACGCCGCCACCCGCGCCACCCGGCACGCGGCGCCCTCGCTCGTCGAGGCGGCCCTGCGCCCGCTGCTGCTGCCCGGCCCCGACGGGTCCGCGGCCGGCGCGAAGGTCACCAGCCGCAAGGAGGCCGTCCGCCTCGCCGCGACCCGGCTGCCGGCCGAGCGCGCGGCGGCGCTGGTGGCGGGTGCGTACGAACTGCCCGAGCAGCACCGCGACGTACGCGCCGCGTGCGTGGCGTTCGCCGGCGGCCTGCTCGGCAGGCCGGAGGTGTGGCGGATGCTGGAGTCGGCCGCGGCCGACGACCCGGAGGTGCGGCTCCCGCTGCTCCGGCCGCAGCCGCGCGACCTGCGCGAGGAGTACCGGCCGCGGTACGCGGGGCTGGTGGAGTCCGCGAGCCGCACCGACGACCCGCAGCTCGCCTGGGCCGCGTACACCAGCCTCGCCGCCTGGGCGCCGTGGTCGCCGACCGCGTCGGACGTGCTGTGCCGGGCGGTCACCGACCTCGCCAACCGGGGTACGTGGGAGCCCGCGGCCGATGCCCTCGTCACCCTGGCGGTCAACGCGCCCGCGGACGATCCGGCGCGCGAGCCCGTCGTACGCGCCGGACGTGAACTCCGCGTCCGCACCCTCGGCCAGCCGGACGCGGAGCAGGACCGCGACCTGCCCGCGCGCCGGCGCCTCGTCTCCCTCGTTCAGCGGCTGACCCTGCGGGCGCGTGTGATCCGCCCCTTGATGCGGCCCACACTGCACGCGTTCGCCGACGTGCTCGCGGTGGACGACGACTTCGTGCCGGAGGCGGCGGAGCTGCGCACGGCGGCCCTCGACCTGGCGGCCGGGGCGGCGGAGCTGACCGCGGCGCTGCGGGAGCTGGCGGCGCTGCACGAGGGGCGCCCGGTGCTCGCCGGGGCCACGGCGAGCACACTGGGCCACCGGCTGGACCGGGACGCCCGGCCGGGTTCGCCGGATGCCCGGGCGGAGGCGGCCCGCGCACTGGCGGCGGCGGGCGGGCACGCGGAGGGCCTGTTCGCGGTCGCGCTCACGGAGGTCTCCGGTGGACGGGCGGGCTGGCCGGAGCCCTGGCGCGGCACGCTGCGTACGCTGCGCGCGCATCCGCAGCGGGAGGTGCGGGACGCGGCGCTGGCGGTGCAGACGGCGGAGGAGTAGGACGAGCGGGGGGTACGCACCGGGGCGGCCGGCCCGTACGGCGCCCGCGCGCTACGGCGACGTGACCCGTACCCGGAAGCCCATCCCCGCCGCCACCAGCCGCTCGGTCAGCGCCTCGCCCATCGCCTGCGCCGTCGTGACCTGCCCCGACGTCTCCGGCAGCGGGTCGTACGCCAGGCACATCGCCGCTTCCGCCAGGATCTTCGCCGTCTCGTCGTACCCCGGGTCGCCGCCGCTGACCTCCGTCACCACCCGCCGGTCGCCGCCCCTGCCCACGAAGCGGGCGGAGAACCAACTGCGCGCCCGGCGCTCCTCGCCCGGCCCCGTACCCGGCGCCAGCCGGGAGGCCATCAGCCTGCGCAGCGGCGGCAGTTGCGCCGCGGCGGCGAAGGCACCCGCGCCCAGCATGCCGCCCGCGACGACCGGCAGCCGCTTGACGGCGGCGTAGTGGCGGTAGCGGAAGTCCGGCCCGTACCGCGGAAGCGCCGCGGCCGACCGCGCCACCACGCGCGACTCCAGCGTCGGCAGCGGCAGTCCCCAGGTGCGCAGCGCGCCGCTGCGCGTCGGCGCGCCCAGCGGCGCCCGCACCCGGCGCTCCGCCACCCGCGGCTCCGCCCTGCGGCGGGCCCGTGCCGCCCGCGCCGCCGGCAGCGGCCGGGAGACGACCCCGAGCGCGGACGCCAGAGTGCCGCCGGAGACCTGGCCGAAGGCGCGCAGGAAGCCGTCGATCCGCAGCGGCACGTCCTCCGGCAACTGCTCGACGGTGTAGCGCACGCCGAGGTCGAACGGGGTGCAGTCGAACCCGCAGGCGTGCACCAGCCGGGCCCCCGTCTCCCGGGCCCGCTCGTGGTGGCGTACGTACACCCGGTCGACGAACTCCGGCTCGCCGGCCAGGTCCGCGTAGTCGGTCCCGGCCGCGGCGCACGCGGCGGCCAGCGGGCCGCCGTAGCGCAGGTACGGCCCGACCGTCGTGGCCACCACCCGGGTCTGCTCCGCCAGCGCGCGCAGCGCCGCCGGGTCCGCCGCGTCCGCGGTGAGCAGCGGCAGGCCGCCCCACTCCGGCCGGATCGCGGCCAGCCGGTCGCGTACGTCCGCGAGCCTGCCGGTGTCGCGCCCGGCCAGCGCCCAGCGGCAGCCGGGCGGCGCGTGGCGGGCCAGGTAGTCGGCGGTGAGGCCGCCGGTGAAGCCGGTGGCGCCGAAGAGGATGAGGTCGTACGGCCGGGACTCGTCTGCCATGGGTCCCAGGGTGGTTGATGACGCGCCTGCCGTCGATGCAGACGGCGGCAGGCGCCTCGTGAACCGCCTGTCACCGCCGCCACGGCCGCCGGCCCGCGCGTGGGGTCCCCGCACTTGTGTCCACTGAAACGTGTTCTTATCATCTCTGGTGTTACACAGTTGGTGTCACACTGCTGGGGGCTTGATGGGGAGCACGAGGCACGGCCCGCTGCACGGCGTACGCGTGGTCGAGCTGGCCGGCATCGGCCCCGGGCCGTTCGCCGCGATGCTCCTCGCCGACCTCGGCGCCGACGTCGTACGGGTCGACCGGCCCGGCGGCCCCGGACTGGGCGTCGACCCCGCGCACGACCTCACCAACCGCAACAAGCGCTCCGTCGTCCTCGACCTCAAGTCCGCGCCGGGCGCCGCCGCCGCGCTGGCCCTCGCCGAGCGCGCCGACATCCTCGTCGAGGGCTTCCGCCCCGGCGTCGCCGAGCGCCTCGGCGTCGGCCCCGGGGACTGCCTCGCCCGCAACCCCCGGCTGGTGTACGGGCGGATGACGGGCTGGGGCCAGGACGGCCCGCTGGCGGAGACCGCCGGTCACGACATCGGCTACGTCGCCGTCACCGGCGCGCTCGGCATGACCGGCCCCGCCGACGGCCCGCCCGCCTTCCCCGCCAACCTCCTCGGTGACTACGCCGGCGGTTCGCTGTATCTCGTCGTCGGCGTGCTGTCCGCACTGCAGCACGCCCGTACCACCGGGGAGGGGCAGGTCGTCGACGCGGCCATCGTGGACGGCACCGCGCACCTCACCGCGATGATCCACGCCATGGTCGCCGCCGGCGCCTGGCACGACCGCCGCGGCGCCAACCTCCTGGACGGCGGTGCGCCGTTCTACGGCGTCTACGAGACCGCGGACGGGCAGTACATGGCCGTCGGCGCGCTGGAACCCGCGTTCTACGAGGAGTTCGTCCGCCTCCTCGACGCCCCCGGCACCCTGCCAGAACGGAGCGACCCGGCCGCGTGGGGGGAGCTGCGCGAGCGGCTGGCCGCCCGCTTCCGGACGCGTACGCGCGCGGAGTGGACCGAGGTCTTCGCCGGCTCCGACGCCTGCGTCGCCCCCGTGCTGTCCCTGCGCGAGGCCCGCGACCACCCGCACCTCGCCGCCCGCGGCACCTTCGCCGAGGAGTACGGCATCGTCCAGCCGGCCCCCGCGCCCCGGTTCTCCGCCACCCCGGGTGCCGTACGCCGTCCGCCCGCGCGCCCGGGCGCCGACGCCGCGGACGTCGCCCGCGACTGGCACGTACCGGACCTGACCCCTGCCCCGACTCCCGCCCCGACTCCCGCCCCGACTCCCGACCCGACCCCCGCCCCGACCGAGGAGAAGCGTTGAAGCGCCGGCTGTACGGGCCCGAGCACGTGGCCTTCCGCGAGACCGTACGGACCTTCCTCGCCAAGGAGGTCACCCCGCACTACCAGAGGTGGGAGGCCGACGGGATCGTCTCCCGCGACGCCTGGCTCGCCGCCGGGCGGCAGGGCCTGCTCGGCCTCGCCGTCCCCGAGGAGTACGGCGGCGGGGGCCACGACGACTACCGCTTCGCGGCCGTCCTGGCCGAGGAGTTCGCCCGCGCCGGCGCCGCCGGCCTCGCCGTGGGGCTGCACAACGACGTCATCGGCCCGTACCTGACCTCCCTGGCCACCGACGAGCAGAAGCGGCGCTGGCTGCCCGGGTTCTGCACCGGCGAGCTGATCACCGCCATCGCCATGACCGAACCCGGCGCCGGCTCCGACCTGCAGGGCATCCGCACCACCGCCGAGGACCGCGGCGACCACTGGCTGCTCAACGGCGCCAAGACGTTCATCTCCAACGGCATCCTCGCCGACCTCGTCGTCGTGGTCGCCAAGACCACCCCCGAGGGCGGCGCGCACGGGCTGAGCCTGCTGGTCGTCGAGCGCGGCACGGCCGGCTTCGAGCGCGGTCGCAACCTCGACAAGATCGGCCAGAAGGCCCAGGACACCGCCGAGTTGTTCTTCACCGACGTACGGGTGCCGAAGGACAACCTGCTCGGGGAGCGCGACGGCGCGTTCGGCCACCTGATGACCAACCTGCCGCAGGAGCGGATGGCCATCGCCGTCGCCGCCTGCGCCGCCGCCGAGCACCTGGTCGGGGCCACCACGGCGTACGTCAAGGAGCGCGAGGCGTTCGGGCGGGCGCTCGGCCGGTTCCAGCACATCCGCTTCGAGATCGCCGAGATGGCCACCGAGTGCGCCGTGACGCGGACGTTCGTCGACCGCTGCATCGAGGAGCTGGCGGCCGGCGAGCTGGACGCGGTGCACGCCTCGATGGCCAAGTGGTGGGCGACAGAACTGCAAAAACGCACGGCGGACCGCTGTTTGCAACTGCACGGCGGCTACGGCTACATGAGCGAGTTCCCCGTGGCCCGCGCCTTCACCGACGGGCGTGTCCAGACCATCTACGGCGGCACCACCGAGATCATGAAAGAGATCATCGGCCGCTCCCTGCTCTCCTGAGAGGCGCACCACCGTGACCACAACCGCCAGGCCGTCCGGCACCGACGCCTACGTCTACGACGCGATCCGCACCCCGCGCGGTCGCGGCAAGGCCAACGGCGCCCTGCACGCGACGAAGCCCATCGACCTCGTCGTCGGGCTCGTCCACGAGCTGCGCCGCCGCTTCCCCGGCGTCGACCCCGCCGCCATCGACGACGTCGTGCTCGGCGTGGTGAGCCCGCACGGCGACCAGGGCTCCGACATCGCCAAGATCGCGGCCATCGCCGCCGGGCTGCCCGACAGCGTCGCCGGCCTGCAGGAGAACCGCTTCTGTGCCTCCGGCCTGGAGGCCGTCAACATCGCCGCGGCGAAGATCCGCTCCGGCTGGGAGGACCTGATCCTCGCCGGCGGCGTGGAGTCGATGTCGCGGGTGCCGATCGGCTCGGACGGCGGCGCCTGGTTCAACGACCCGATGACCAACACGGAGGTCGGCTTCGTACCGCAGGGCATCGGCGCCGACCTGATCGCCACGATCGGGGGCTACGGCCGCCGGGACGTGGACGAGTTCGCCGCGATGTCGCAGGAGCGGGCCGTCCAGGCGTGGAAGGAGGGCCGGTTCGAGCGCTCCGTGGTGCCGGTCACGGACCGCGCCGGGCTGACCGTCCTGGACCGGGACGAGCACGTCAGGCCGGGCACGACGGCGGACACCCTCGCCAAGCTCAAGCCGGCGTTCGCGGACGTCGGCGAGCTGGGCGGCTTCGACGCCGTGGCGCTGCAGAAGTACCACTGGGTGGAGCGGATCGACCACGTCCACCACGCCGGCAACTCCTCCGGCATCGTCGACGGCGCCGCGCTCGTCGCCGTCGGCTCCGCCGAGGTCGGCGAGCGGTACGGGCTCACCCCCCGGGCCCGTATCGTCTCCGCCGCCGTCACCGGCTCCGAGCCGACGATCATGCTCACCGGACCCGCCCCCGCGACCCGCAAGGCGCTCGCCAAGGCCGGCCTCGGCATCGACGACATCGACCTGATCGAGATCAACGAGGCGTTCGCCGCCGTCGTGCTGCGCTTCGCCGACGACCTGGGCGTCAGCCTGGACAAGATCAACGTCAACGGCGGCGCCATCGCCATGGGCCACCCCCTCGGCGCCACCGGCGCCATGATCCTCGGCACCCTCGTCGACGAGCTGGAGCGCCGCGACCTGCGCTACGGCCTCGCCACCCTCTGCGTCGGCGGCGGCATGGGCATCGCCACCGTCGTCGAGCGCCTCTGACCCCGTCCCGCCCCCGCCACACGGAGATCCCCCGTATGAGCACAGCCATGAGCCACACGAACACGATCCGCTGGGAGCAGGACGGCACCGGCGTCGTCACCCTCGTCCTGGACGATCCGAACCAGTCCGCCAACACCATGAACGCGGACTTCATCCAGTCGCTCACCGCCGTCGCCGACCGGCTTCAGGCCGAGCGGGACGGCGTGCGCGGCGTCGTCTTCGCCTCCGCCAAGAAGACCTTCTTCGCCGGCGGCGACCTCAACGACCTCATCCGCATCGACCGGGAGCACGCGCGCGAGGCGTTCGAGACCGGCATGGCCGTCAAGCGCGCGCTGCGCCGCATCGAGACCCTCGGCGTGCCCGTCGTCGCGGCGATCAACGGCGCCGCGCTGGGCGGCGGCTACGAGATCGCGCTCGCCTGCCACCACCGCGTCGCCCTCGACGCGCCCGGCTCGAAGATCGGGCTGCCCGAGGTCACCCTCGGCCTGCTGCCGGCGGGCGGCGGCGTCACCCGTACCGTACGGCTGATGGGCATCACCGACGCGCTGCTGAAGGTGCTGCTGCAGGGCACCCAGTACCGCCCGCGGCGGGCGCTGGAGAACGGGCTCGTGCACGAGGTCGTCGAGACCGAGGAGGAACTGCGCGCCGCCGCACGCGCGTTCGTCGACGCCCACCCGGAGTCCCGGCAGCCCTGGGACGAGGCCGGCTACCGGATCCCCGGCGGCACCCCGAAGAACCCGAAGTTCGCCGCCAACCTCCCCGCGTTCCCCGCCAACCTCAAGAAGCAGCTCGGCGGCGCCCCGTTCCCCGCCCCGCGCAACATCATGGCGGCGGCCGTCGAGGGCTCCCAGGTGGACTTCGAGACCGCCCAGGTCATCGAGGCCCGCTACTTCGTCGACCTGGCCGTCGGGCAGACCGCCAAGAACATGATCCAGGCGTTCTTCTTCGACCTGCAGGCCGTCAACGCCGGCCGCTCCCGCCCCGACGGGATCGCCGAGCGGCGCGTGTCGAAGGTCGCCGTGCTGGGCGCCGGGATGATGGGCGCCGGCATCGCCTACGCCTGCGCGCGCGCCGGCATCGAGGTGGTGCTGAAGGACGTGTCGGTCGAGGCCGCGGAGAAGGGCAAGGCGTACTCCGCGGGGCTGCTCGCCAAGCAGCTCGCCAAGGGCCGTACGACGCAGGAGAAGCGGGACGCGCTGCTGGCCCGCATCACCCCGGTCGCGGACCCCGCGGAGCTCGCCGGCTGCGACGCCGTCATCGAGGCGGTCTTCGAGGACCCGGCGCTCAAGCACAAGGTCTTCCAGGAGATCCAGGACGTCGTCGCGCCCGACGCCCTGCTCTGCTCGAACACCTCCACCCTGCCCATCACGCTGCTCGCCGAAGGCGTCGCCCGCCCGCGGGACTTCGTCGGGCTGCACTTCTTCTCGCCCGTCGACAAGATGCCGCTGGTCGAGATCGTCAAGGGCGGGCGCACCGGCGACGAGGCGCTGGCGCGCGCCTTCGACCTCGTACGGCAGATCGCCAAGACGCCGATCGTCGTGAACGACTCGCGCGGCTTCTTCACCTCCCGCGTGATCGGCCACTTCATCAACGAGGGCGTGGCCATGGTCGGCGAGGGCATCGAGCCCGCGACGGTCGAGCAGGCCGCCGCCCAGGCCGGCTACCCGGCCAAGGTGCTGTCCCTGCTGGACGAGCTGACCCTCACCCTGCCGCGGAAGATCCGCAACGAGACGCGCGCGGCCGTCGAGGCCACCGGGGGCAGCTACCCCGTGCACCCGGCGGAGGCGGTCATCGACCGCATGGTCGACGAGTTCGGCCGCACCGGGCGCGCCGGGGGAGCGGGCTTCTACGACTACGAGGACGGCCGGCGGACCCGGCTGTGGCCGGGGCTGCGGGAGCACTTCACCAAGGCGGACCAGGAGCCGCCGACGCTGCGCGACCTGCAGGAGCGGATGCTGTTCGCGGAGGCGCTGGACACCGTGCGGCTGGTCGAGGAGGGCGTGCTCACGTCCGTCGCGGATGCGAACATCGGCTCCATCTTCGGCATCGGCTTCCCGGCCTGGACCGGCGGCGTGCTGCAGTACGTCAACGGGTACGAGGGCGGGCTGCCCGGCTTCGTGACGCGGGCGCGGGAGCTGGCGGCGGCGTACGGCGAGCGCTTCGAGCCGCCCGCGCTGCTGCTGGCGAAGGCGGAGAAGGGCGAGCGGTTCACCGACGCCGGCTGAGCCGGCCCGGCCCTTGTCGCAGCCCTTGTCGCAGCCCTTGTCGCGGCCCTTGTCGCGGCCCTTGTCGCGCCGGCCACCGCCCGGTGGCCGGCGCGACGGGTCAGGCGTGACGGGACCGCAAGGCCACGCCGCGCCGCAAGGTCACTCCGCGGGGAAGGACGCCCGCAACTCCGCCTTCATCGACCGCTGGAAGGCCGTCACGAGCGCCTGCACCACCATCGGCTGCATGTGCGCCGACAGCGACTTCATCGTCTCGACCTGCTCCGGGTCGGGGTCCGCCTCGCCGAACGGCTCCCACACCTCGTCGTGGAAGAGCCGGGTCAGCTCGCGGGCCACCGCGCGGGAGTGCTCCTGCACCACGTTCCGGGCGGTGCGGACGGTCTCCAGCCGGATCGGGACGTCGAGGAGCCGTACGCCGAGGTGGAGGACGGCCGGGTCGACCCGGAAAGCGTCCCCGCCGTCCGTGGCGCCGTCGCTGCCGCCGCCGTCCGCGCCGGGTGCCGCGGCGTCCGCACCGGCGCCCCCCGGCGTCCGCTCCAGCACCCCCATGGCGGCCAGCCGCGCCACGTCGTCGTCGGTCAGCGACCGCCCAGCGCGCCGCTCCAGCTCGGCCCGGCTCACCTCCGTCTCCGCGTCCGGCACCCAGGTGGCCACCAGCGCGCGGTGCAGCGCGTGGTCCTCGGCGCTCAGCCCGGGCGGCAACTGCTGTACGTACCGCTCGATCGCCGCCAGCGTCAGCCCCTGGTGCTGCAACTCCTCGATGAGCGCGAGCCGGGACAGGTGCTCGGGGCCGTAGCGCCCCACGCGCCGCGGGCCTATGACCGGCGGGGGGAGCAGTCCGCGGGTGGAGTAGAAGCGGACCGTGCGCACGGTGACGCCCGCGCGCGCGGCCAGTTCGTCCACGGTCAGCCCGGCCGCCTCCGTCTCCTGGGTCATGGTCCAACAATATTGCTGTCTCACCGGTGCTGTGAAAGACCGCGGCGCCCCCGGCTGCCCGGCAGCCTGGGCACTTCGTGCGCGGAGGCTTCTGCAGCGGGTCACCCTCCGCTATCTTCTGGCCACCCTCATCGCTCTCCGCCTCCGGGAGACCGCCCATGCGCATGCGCGACCCCCGACGCACCGTGCTCCGCACGGCCGCCCTCGCGGCCTGCGCCGCGGCCGTCGTGCTGGCGCCGCTCACCGGCCCGCCCGCAACAGCCGCCAACCCGCCGCGTACCGGCTTCGAGGAGAGCGGCGGCACCCGCTGGACCAGCGAGCAGGAGGAGGCGGCGCTCCTGGCGACCGTGGCCGAGGACAGCCGGCGGTTCGCCGTCGACCGCATCGGCACCACCGGACAGGGCCGCCCCCTGAACCTCGTACGCATCGGCGCCCCCGGCCCGCCCACGCCGGCGCGGGCCGTCCGGGGCAGCGTCGTCCTGCTCGTCTGCACCCAGCACGGCGACGAACCGGCCGGCCGGGAGGCGTGCCTGACCAAGCTGCGCGACCTCGCGTACGCCAAGGACGCGCAGACCCGCCGCTTCCTGGCCCGCAACTCCGTCCTCGTCGTCCCCACCGCCAACCCCGACGGCCGCGCCGCCGACACCCGCGGCAACGCCGACGGCACCGACGTCAACCGCGACCACGTCGCGCTGGAGACCGCCGAAGGCCGCGCCATGGCCGCCGTCATCCGCGACTACCGCCCCGACGTCATCCACGACCTGCACGAGTTCGAGGGCACCGAGCCGTACTACGCCAAGGACGTGCTCGCCCTCTGGCCGCGCAACCTCAACACCCACCACGGCGTCCACCACGAGGCGCGCCACCTGACCCAGGACCACGTCCGCGCCGGGGTCGAGGAGGCCGGGTACAGCAGCGGCGTCTACGGCATCTGGACCGACCCGCAGACCGGCGAGCCCATCCGCCAGATCGCCGGCGACGGCCAGGAGCGCATCCTGCGCAACACCGCGGGCCTCAAGCACGCGGCCGGGGTGCTGGTCGAGACGCGCCTGACCGCGCTCACCGACGACGCGCACGACGACTCCGCAGCAAACCGCCGCCGCCGCGTCACCTCCCAGCTCACCGCGCTCGACGCCACCTTCGCCTACGCCGCGGAGCACCGCGGCCGGCTGGCCACCGCCACCGCCGAGGCCCGCGCCCGCGGCCTCGCCGGCACCGGCGCCGTCTACCTTGGCGGCGCCGACAACGAGCCGCCCGCCCCGGGCCAGGTCATCGACGACCCGCCCTGCGGCTACGCACTCGACGCCGCGCAGTACGACGCGGTCGGCGACGAACTGGCGCTGCACGGCGTCGAGGTCCGCGAGCGCGCGGGCGGCGGCGCGCTGGTGAAACTGCGGCAACCGCTGCGCGCGCTGGTGCCGCTGCTGCTGGACCAGCGGGCGGTGTACGAACTGACGGACGGCAGGCCCGTCGAACGCTGCCGCTGAGGGGGCGGGGCGGACGGGTCGGGCGGTCGGGCCGGGCGGTCGGGCCGGGCAGGCAGCGCGGACGCGGCCGGCTCGGCGCGTACGACGGCTGCCGTGCGTGCGCGGACCCGCTTGTCGGCGGGGCTGCCTGCCCTTGGGCGGGTGTGCGGGGGTTACGCCACCGGCGGGGGTTACGCCCGCAGCAGCTCCGCGGCCTCCTCGGCGCAGCCCCACGCCACAGTCACTCCCGCGCCCCCGTGCCCGTAGTTGTGGACGCACAGCGCCCCGCCCGGCAACCGCTCCGCCTCCAGCCGCACGGCGGGGCGGGCCGGGCGCAGCCCGACGCGGTGGCCGAGGACACGGGCCCGGGCGACCTCGGGGAGGATGCGCGCGCAGCGCGCCACGATGCCCTCGGCCACCGCCGGGTCCGGCTCGGTGCCCCAGGCGTCCTCGACGGCCGTACCGCCGAGGACGAGCCCGTACGGCTGCGGAAGCGCGTACAGCGTGGCGGTCGCGTCCTTGTACGCCGAGACCACCCACTCCTCGACGCCCGGGTTCTCCACGACGACGAGCTGCCCCTGCACCGGCCGCACACCCGGGTCCGGGACCAGCTCGCGGGCGCCCAGGCCGGTGCAGTTGACGACGTACGGGGCCGCCTGCCCGGCCTCCGCCAGCGACCCGGCGGTGCGCCGCTCGATCCGGCCGCCGGCCGCTGCCAGCCGGTCGCGCAGGTGGGCAAGGTGCGTGGCCGTGTCGACGATCGGCACCGTCGCGCGCACCCCCACGGCGTACGGGCCGGGCAGCTCCGCGGGGTCCGCGGCCCGTACCTCGCGCAGTGCGCGCCGCCACGGCCCGAGGCCGGCGAACTCGGCGCCGAGCTGCAGCCCCGTCCGCATGCGCACGCCCGTCACCGCCGCGTGCTCCGCCTGCTGCGCGTACACGTCGAACGACCGCACCGACCAGTCGGCGACCCGGTGTTCCGGCTCGATCCGGTACGGCCACCACAGCCCGCCCGCGACCGCCGACGTCGTCTCCTCCGCCGGCTCCCGCGCCCACACCGCGACCCGCCGGCCACCCTCGGCGAGGACGACCGCACTGGTCAGGCCGATGATGCCGCTGCCGACCACGATGACTTCGGATTCCATCCCGGCAGTCTGCCGCACCCGCCCCGCGGCTGCCCGGGGTGGTGGGCAACGGACGTTGATCGCTATCCTGTTCGCATGTCGAATCACGTGCACACCGCAAGCGTTCAGGGGGCGCACGCCCCGCGCCGATGACCGCCCGCCCGGGGGGCCGCCGGCCCGGCAGCGACGGTCCGGCCATCCGCACCCGCACCCCCCGAGAGCTGAAGCGCAGCCGCCGCCCCCGCGCCCACTCCTGCTGGGACCACCTCTACGCCGCCCCGCTCTGGCCGCTCCACGGCGCCAACCTCGGTACGCTGCTGCGCACCTGTGACGCCGTCGGCGCCTGCCTCGTCGTGCCCCGCTTCCCCTGGGTACCCGAGGCGCTGGCCCGCGGCAACACGCTGCGCCGCCCCGTCTGCGTGCACTGGACCGGCGACCCGCTGCGCTGGCTGGAGCGGCAGCGCGCCGCGGGCAAGAGCGTCCTGGGCGTCGAACTCGCCGACGAGGCCGTACGCATCGCCGACCTGCCGGCCGCGCGCCGCCCCACGGTGATGGTGCTCGGCCACGAACAGCACGGCATCCCGCCGGAGGCGCTCGACCTGCTCGACGAGGCCGTCGAGATACCCATGGTCGGCACCGGCGCCAGCCTCAACGTCGCCGTGGCCGGCTCCCTCGTCCTCTACCGGCTGGCCGGGCTGCTGTGACCGGTGACGTCCTGCTCATGGCCGGAGTCCTGCTGCTCGGCGCGTCCGTGCAGCGGCTCGCGGGCATTGGTCTCGCGCTGGTCGCCGGGCCGGCGCTCGCGCTGGTGCTCGGCCCGGCCGAGGGCGTCCGGCTGTCCAACTGCGCGGCCGGCGCCATCAGCGCGTTCGGGCTGGCCACCGTCTGGCGGCAGGTCCGCCCTGCCGCCATGGTGCCGCTGCTGGCCGCCGCGGTCTGCACGGTGCCCGTCGGCGCCGTCACGGCCGCCCGACTCCCCGCGCCCGTACTGCTGACCGCCATGGGCGCCATGGTCTGCGGCGCCGTCGGGCTCGTCATGGCCGGTGCCCGCGCCGAGTCGCTGCGCGGCACCGGCGGGGCGGTCACGGCCGGCGCGATGAGCGGCTTCATGAACTCCTCCGCGGGCATCGGCGGCCCCGCCGTCTCGCTGTACGCCGTGAACGCCGGCTGGACGGTGCGGGAGTTCGTGCCGAACGCGCTGTTCTACGGCGTCGTCATCAACATCGTCTCGGTCGCGGCGAAGGGCCCGCCGGACCTGTCGGCCGACGCCTGGGGGCTGTGCGCGGCGGCCGTCGCGGCGGGCGCGCTCATCGGGCGCGCCCTCGGCGACCGGGTGCCCGAGGCGCCGGCGCGCCGGCTGGTGCTGATCCTCGGGCTGGCCGGCGGAGCGGCGACGCTGACGAAGGGGCTGCTGGGGCTGTGAGAGCGGCGGCTGCGGCCGGCACCGTACGGCGGCCCCGCGGTGCACTCCCGCATGCGGGCCCGCGGACGGCCGGGCGCGCCTCACGGCACCTGCGGGCGGGGCCCGGCTCGGGCCGGGCCCCGCTCACCGATGCGCAGCGTACGCGGACCCGGCGGCTGTGCGTGCCGGGCCCGCGGAGCGATCAGCGCTTGCCGCGGCGCCCGTTGCCGCCACCGCCGCCGCTGCCGCCCCGGCCACCGCCGCCGAGCAGGCCCGCGCGGCGCAGCGCGTCCGCCATCTCGCTGTTCTCCGGCGGCGCCTCGCGGCGCCGGCCGCCGCCACCGCGCTGCCGCCCGCCGCCCGCGCCCTGGCCGCCGCCGCCCGGGCCGGTGCCCCGCTGCCGCGGCGGACCCTGCCGGTCCCGCTCACGCCCACCGCCCCGGCCGCCGCCGCCCGCCGCCCTGCCCGGCTCGTCGTCCAGCCGCAGCGTCAGGGAGATCCGCTTCCGCGGCACGTCCACGTCCAGCACCTTCACCTTCACGATGTCGCCGGGCTTGGCGACCTCGCGCGGGTCCTTCACGAACGTCTTCGACATCGCCGAGACGTGCACCAGCCCGTCCTGGTGGACGCCCACGTCCACGAACGCCCCGAACGCGGCCACGTTCGTCACCACGCCCTCCAGCACCATCCCCTGCTGCAGGTCGCCGATCTTCTCCACGCCTTCCTTGAACACCGCCGTCCGGAACGCCGGCCGCGGGTCGCGCCCCGGCTTCTCCAGCTCCTTGAGGATGTCCGTCACCGTCGGCAGCCCGAACCGCTCGTCGGTGAAGTCCTGCGGCTTCAGCGACCGCAGCGTCTTCGTGTCGCCGATGAGCGCCGCCACCTCGGCGCCGCCCGCCCGCACCATCTGCCGCACCACCGGATACGCCTCGGGGTGCACGCCGGAGGCGTCCAGCGGGTCGTCTCCGCCGCGGATGCGCAGGAAGCCCGCGCACTGCTCGAACGCCTTCGGCCCCAGCCGCGGCACGTCCTTCAGCGCCGCGCGGCTGCGGAACGGCCCGTTGGCGTCGCGGTGCGCCACGATGTTCTCCGCGAGCCCCGCGCCGATGCCGGAGACGCGCGCCAGCAGCGGCGCTGAGGCGGTGTTGAGGTCGACGCCCACGCCGTTGACACAGTCCTCCACCACCGCGTCCAGGGAGCGAGACAGCTTCGCCTCCGACAGGTCGTGCTGGTATTGGCCGACGCCGATCGACTTCGGGTCGATCTTCACCAGCTCGGCCAGCGGGTCCTGCAGCCGCCGCGCGATGGACACCGCGCCGCGCAGCGACACGTCCAGCTCGGGCAGCTCCTGCGAGGCGAACGCCGATGCCGAGTACACCGAGGCCCCGGCCTCCGAGACCATCACCTTCGTCAGCTTCAGCGCGGGCTGCGCGGCGATCAGGTCGGCGGCCAGCTTGTCGGTCTCCCGCGAGCCCGTGCCGTTGCCGATCGCGACCAGCTCCACCTCGTGCACGCGCGCCAGTTCCGCGAGGACGGCCAGCGACTCGTCCCACTTGCGGTGCGGCGCGTGCGGATAGACGGTCGCGGTGGCGGCGACCTTGCCGGTGGCGTCGACGACGGCGACCTTCACGCCCGTACGCAGCCCGGGGTCCAGCCCCAGCGTGGCGCGCGTGCCCGCGGGCGCGGCCAGCAGCAGGTCCCGCAGGTTGGCGGCGAAGACGTCCACCGCCTGGTCCTCCGCGGCCGTACGCAGCCGCAGCCGCAGGTCGATGCCGAGGTGCACCAGGATCCGGGTGCGCCACGCCCAGCGCACCGTCTCGGCGAGCCAGGGGTCGGCGGGCCGGCCCCGGTTCTCCACGCCGAACCGGGCCGCGATGGCGCGCTCGTACGCCGACGGGCCCTCCTGCTCCGCCTCCCCGGGGGCGTCGGGCTCCAGGGCCAGGTCGAGGATCTCCTCCTTCTCACCGCGGAAGAGCGCGAGGATGCGGTGCGAGGGCAGGTCGGTCAGCGGCTCGGCGAAGTCGAAGTAGTCCGAGAACTTCGCGCCCGCCTCCTCCTTGCCCTCGCGCACCTTGGCCGCCGCGCGGCCGTGCGTCCACATCCGCTCCCGCAGCTCGCCGATCAGGTCGGCGTCCTCGCCGAACCGCTCGGTGAGGATGGCCCGCGCGCCCTCCAGGGCCGCGGCCGGGTCGGCCACGCCCCTGTCCGCGTCCACGAACGCGGTCGCCGCCGCGAGCGGCGCCACCGACGGGTCGGTGAGCAGCCCGTCGGCCAGCGGCTCGAGACCGGCCTCGCGGGCGATCTGCGCCTTCGTCCGCCGCTTGGGCTTGTAGGGCAGATACACGTCCTCCAGGCGGGCCTTGGAGTCCGCGGCGCGGATCTGCGCCTCCAGCTCCTCCGTCAGCTTGCCCTGCCCGCGCACGGACTCCAGGATCGCCGCCCGCCGCTCCTCCAGCTCCCGCAGATACCGCAGCCGCTCCTCGGCGGTGCGCAACTGGGCGTCGTCGAGCATCTCCGTCGCCTCTTTGCGGTAGCGGGCGATGAACGGCACGGTGGCGCCGTCGTCGAGCAGCCGCACCGCCGCCGTGATCTGCCGCTCGCGTACGCCGAGCTCCTCGGCGATCCTGGCCTCAATCGATACCGACGCCGTCACGTCCGCCCCGCTTTCTGTCATCTGTGGCGGAGTGCATTGTGGCAGGTCCGACTGACAGCCGGGCGCCCGGCGGGACCTGTCCCGGTCGCCCGGCGGGTCGGACCTGCCCAGGAGCAGCACGGGACCAGCCCAGGAACAGCGCAGGACCGGGCCAGAACCGGCTCCGTATCGGGGTCTCAGCCCTTGCCGAAGATGTCCTTGGGCATCGCCCCCGCGGCCAGCGCGGTGGTGGTGTAGCCGGTGGCCAGCTCGGTCAGCCGCGCCACGCCCGCCGCACCCAGCCGCGCGTACGGGGCGAGGTCCACCCGGTCCGTCTCGTCCTCCAGCTCCCTGCGCAGCGCCGTGCCCGCCTCCGTCAGCTCGCCGTCCGCGGCCAGCAGCCTGCGGGCCCGCAGCCGGTCCTGCGCCGCGGCCCACTCCTCGCCCGTCCAGCCGCGCGAGTCCCGGGCGAACTCCGGCGTGAAGCCGAAGCCGGAGGCGGTGTGGGTGACCTGGGACTCCAGCCCGTCGAGCCCGGCGTGGGCGAGGAGCGCGTTGTGGCTGTCGCCGCGGTGCTCGCGCAGTTGCGTGGCGGCGTGCCAGAGCACCAGGTGCGGGGCGTCCGGGACCGGCTGCTCGGCTTCGGCCGCGTACAGCACCCGCCCGGCGCGCCCGCCGCCGGCCGCCGCCTGCTGCGCCAGCTCCGCGGCCTCCGCCAGCTCCGGCGAGGCGATCGTCTCCTCGCCGAGGAGCCGCCGCAGCATGGCGTCGGCGACGCGCAGCCGGGTCGCCAGTACGGTGGCCGGGTCCGCGGCCGTCCAGGCGGCGGGCAGGTGCTGCGCGGCCAGCCGGTGGCTGTAGTTGTAGAAGGCTGCGGTGACCACGCCGGGCCCGACGGGTCCCATGGCGGCGGACCTCGCCGTGAAGTACGCGCCGTGCCAGCCGTCTATGCCGATGCGTGCGAACTCCTCGGTGAACTCCGGCGCGAAGTAGATCGCCGAGTGCAGTGGGTTGAGGACCTGTTGGCAGCGGCGGCCGGCGCGCTGCGGGAGTGGCGTCATGCGGCCAGGCTACTGAGCGGACGCTTAGCGAGAGAAGGGGGCGAACGGACATGGCAGGAAAGGTGGGATCTTCGTCATTGCTGCCACCGGCGCCGGCACCCGCGCCTCACCCGCCGAGTACCGCCGCCGCCTGAACTCCCCCCACCGCCCGCACAGCACCCACCCACCGGAAGCACCGGACGCACCCGGAAGAGGAGCCATGCAGATCGCCATCCTGCTCTACGACCGTCTCACCGCCCTCGACGCCGTCGGCCCGTACGAGATACTCGCGCGCCTCGGCGGCGCCGAGGTCGTCACCGCCGCCGAGGCCCGCGGCCCGGTCGCCAACGACGTGGGCAGCCTCGCCATGGTCGCCGACGCCGCGCTGGACGAGGTCCGGCGCCCGCAGATCGTCGTCGTCTTTGGCGGGCCCGGCCAGGCCGGGCAGATGGCCGACGGGCCGGTGCACGCATGGCTGCGGGCCGTGGACGAGCACACCCTGTGGACCACGTCGGTGTGCACCGGCTCGCTGATCCTCGCCGCCGCGGGCCTGCTGCGCGGGCGGCGGGCGACCTCGCACCGGCTCGCCGTCGACCAGCTCCGTGACCACGGCGCCGAGCCGGCCGGCGAACGGGTCGTCTTCGACGGCAAGTACGTCACCGCCGCCGGGGTCTCCGCCGGCATCGACATGGCGCTGACGCTGGCCGGGCGGATCCAGGGGGACACGATGGGGCAGATCGTCCAGCTCGCCACCGAGTACGACCCGCAGCCGCCCTACGACGCGGGTGCCCGGGAGAAGGCCCGGCGGAAGTCGTCCGAATGGTCTCCACCCACAGCCGGTTCATCCTCGAAGGCGTACGGGACTGAGGGCCCGGCGGCCCGCGGCGGCGGCCGTCAGACGGTCCAGGTGAAGCGCGGCTCGCGGCGCTCCAGGAAGGCGGCGACGCCCTCCCGGGTGTCGCCGGCCGCGCGCGCCTGGCGGGCCCAGTGCGCGATACGCGCCGCGTCCACCCCGGCGGCGGGCGAGCTCCCGCCGCCGTCTCCGTCCCCGTTCACGTCGGTGCTGTCGGCGAAGTCCTTCGCCGCCGCCTGGGTGAGCTGCGAGCGCACCGCGAGCACCCCGGTGAACTCCGCCACCCGCGCGCCGAGTTCCGCCGCGGGCAGCACCTCGTCCGCCAGGCCGGTGCGCAGCGCCCGCGCGGCGTCGACCAACTCGGCCGAGAACAGCAGGTACTTCGCCGTCGCCGGGCCCACCAGCCGCACCAGCCGGCGCGTCGCGCCGGCCGGGTAGACGATGCCCAGCTTCGCCGGGGTCACCCCGAACAGCGCGTCGTCGGCGGCGAACCGCAGGTCGCAGGCCGCCGCGAGCTGGCAGCCGCCGCCCACGCAGTGGCCGCGTACGGCCGCGAGCGTCGGCTTCGGGAAGGCGGCGAGCGCCTCCTCCGCGGCCTCGGCGAGGCCCTGCGTGCTCTCGCTCCCCGCCCGCAGCGAGCCGATGTCGGCGCCCGCGCAGAAGGTGCCGCCCGCGCCGGTGAGCACCAGCGCGCGCACCGCCCGGTCCGCGGCGAGCCCCGCCAGCAGTCCGGGCAGCGCGCGCCACATGTCCGGCGTCATCGCGTTGCGCTTGGCAGGGTTGCTGATGACCACGGTCGCCACACCGCCGTCGACGTCGCTGCGCAGCTCGCCTTCGCTCATGACCGGCAGCTTCTCACGACAGGGCGCGCATTCCGGAACGGCCACGGGGCCGTCCCGGCGCGCCTTCGGCTACAGCGGCTCGATGTCGCTCAACTCCTCGTCCAGCACCAGCCAGCGCGTGATCCCGATGTCGCGCAGGAACCGCACGTCGTGGCTGGCGACCACGAGCGCCCCCTCGTACGACTCCAGTGCCTTCACCAACTGCCGCACGCTCGCGATGTCGAGGTTGTTCGTCGGCTCGTCCAGCATCAGCAACTGCGGTGCCGGCTCCGCCAGCATCAGCGCCGCCAGCGTGGCCCGGAACCGCTCCCCGCCCGACAGCGTGCCCACGATCTGGTCCGCCCGGCCCTGCCGGAACAGGAAGCGGGCCAGCCGGGAGCGGATCTGCTGATTGGTCGCCGCGGGCGCCAGCAGCGCCACGTTCTCGACGATGCTCAGCGCGTCGTCCAGCACGTCGAGCCGCTGCGGCAGGTAGCGCAGCGGCACGTGCACCGCCGCCTCGCCCGCCACCGGCGCGAGCTGCCCGGCGACCGTGCGCAGCAGCGTGGACTTGCCCGCGCCGTTGCGCCCGGTCAGCGCGATCCGCTCCGGGCCGCGCACCTGCAGTGCCCCGACCCGCGCGCCGTAGCGCAGCTCCACCTCGCGCAGCATGAGCACGTCCCGGCCCGCGGGCACGGCGGTGTACGAGAGGTCGACGCGGATCTCGTCGTCGTCCCGTACCGCCGCCTCCGCCTCGTCGAGCCGCTCCCTGGCGTCCTTGAGCCGCTCCTCGTGCATGATGCGGTGTTTGCCGGCGGAGACCTGGGCCTCCCGCTTGCGCGCGTTCATGACGATCTTCGGTTCGCGCTTGTTCGCGTACTGCTTGTCGGCGTACCGCTTGCGCTTGCTCAGCTTCTCGTGGGCCTCGGCCAGTTCGCGCTTCTGCCGGCGCAGGTCCGCCTCCGCGGAGCGCACCGTCCGCTCGGCGGCCTCCTGCTCGACGGCCAGCGCCTCCTCGTACGCCGTGAAGTTGCCGCCGTACCAGGTGACGTCGCCGTCCCGCAGATCGGCGACCTGGTCGACGCGGTCGAGCAGCTCGCGGTCGTGGCTGACGATCACCATCACGCCCGGCCAGGACTCCACGGCCGCGTACAGCCGGCGGCGGGCCTTCAGGTCGAGGTTGTTGGTCGGCTCGTCCAGCAGCAGCACGTCCGGCCGCTGCATCAGCAGCGCGGCCAGCCGCAGCAGCACCGACTCGCCGCCGGAGACCTCGCCGATGGTGCGGTCGAGGCCGACGTGCGCGAGGCCGAGCTGGTCGAGGGTGGCGCGGGCGCGCTCCTCGACGTCCCAGTCGTCGCCGACGGCGGCGAAGTGCTCCTCCGCGACGTCGCCCGACTCGATGGCGTGCAGGGCGCGCCGCACTCCGGTGATGCCCAGCACCGCGTCGACCTGCGCGGCGGTGTCGAGAACGAGGTTCTGCGGCAGGTAGCCGACGGTGCCCGCGGCTTTGACCGTGCCGGCGGCCGGGGCCAGCTCCCCGGCCATCAGCCGCAGCAGCGTGGACTTGCCCGTGCCGTTGCGGCCGATCAGCCCGGTGCGGCCGGGGCCGACCACGAGGTCGAAGTCCTCGAAGACGGTCGTGCCGTCGGGCCAGGTGAAGGCCAGCCCGTGGCAGGTGACAGAGGCGGCGGCGGGCGGCGTGGAGGGAAATGACATGGCGTCTCCGGTGGGCTCGAAGGGGTGCGACGGGGCGGGCGTCGGCACCGGACGGCGACCTGGGAGAGCGGGGTGGAACGGGAGCGGAGCTGGGTGCCCTGCAGGAGAGGAAGGTGGCTCAAGCCGTGAGGTCGCACGTGCCGCACACGGAGATGCCGCGGGCACGGTGCCGAAGTGACCTCAGACGAGCAACACCTTCTCCAATCGTCGACTGCAGGGCACTGTGAAGGTACGACGGTTCAGCGGGAATCGGCAACCGCTTATTTCGATCTCAACGCAGGACCGTCGTGGCGCAGCCGGTCGGAAGGTGACGAAAGCCAGTCAAGTTCTGCTCGATGGGGGTTGAGCTGGAGGTGAATGCCAACACTCGGAGGGTGAGCGGTGGTGAAAGCAGGTGCCGGCGGTGAACGACGGCGGCAGCCTGAAACCCGAGCCCGGGCAGGTGGTCCCGGCGCCGTACGAGGGCACCTGGAAGTTCGACGCCCCGGCGCTCGACTCCTCCGTACCCCAGTCCCGGCACGCCGTACGCGACCTCCTCGTCCGCCAGCACGTCCCCATCGGCGAGGAGATGCTGCAGGGCGTGCTGCTGATCGTCTCCGAGCTGGTGACGAACGCGGTCCGGCACGCCGGCGTGCTCTCCCCTCAGATCGGCGTCGAGCTGTCGGTCAGCGCCGGCTGGCTCCGCGTCGCCGTCCAGGACCAGCACCCGTACCGCCCGAAGGCCCTGCAGGCGGAGACCGACGAGACGGGCGGCCGGGGCCTGCTGCTGGTCAAGGCGATCACGAACGACGCGGGCGGCATCTGTGACGTGGCGCACACCGTCGACGGCGGGAAGGTGATCTGGGCGTCCCTCCCGCTCGCCGGAGTCACCAGCCGGACGCCGGCCCCGTCAGCTCCCGGATGGCCGGCCTGGCCGCGTCGAGCACCGTCATGAACCACGCCGAGAACGGGTCCGCGGCGTGCCGCACCAGCAGCTCGTCCGGTGTGACCCAGGCGACCGCGCCGACCTCGTCGGTGTCCGGCCGCGGCTCGGTCCGCAGCAGCCCGGCGAAGAGGTGGTTGTACTCGTGCTCGACCAGGCCCGAGGCCGGGTCCGGGTGGTGGTACGTCACCGTCCCCGCCTCGGCGAGCAGCGCGGGCGAGACGCCCAGCTCCTCGAAGGTGCGGCGGGCCGCGGCGGCGAGCGGCGACTCGCCCGGGTAGGGGTGGCCGCAGCAGGAGTTGGACCACACGCCGGGGGAGTGGTACTTGCCCAGTGCCCGCTGCTGGATCAGCATCCGGCCTGCGGTGTCGCAGAGGAACACGGAGAACGCCCGGTGCAGCCGGCCCGGCGCCTGGTGCGCGGAGAGCTTCTCGGCGGTGCCGATCGTGGTGCCGTCCTCGTCGACGAGCTCCAGCATGATCTCTTCGGTGGTGGTAGCGGCCGGCATGACCATCCTTTGCGTACGATCTGCGGCGGCCGGTGCGAGGGGGTGCCCCGGCCCGTGCGGCGGGCGGGGGCGGCGGCACGCCTCATTCAGTCTGCCCTACCGGCGACCGCTCAGTGGCAGAGGTGCGCCTCGTGCTCGGCGTGTCCGACGGGCTCGATCTGGAACGTGCAGTGCTCGACATCGAAGTGATCACCGAGGCACCCCTGCAGATCGTGCAGCAGCTTCTCGTGGCCCACCGCCTGCAGCGCGTCCTCCTTCACCACGACGTGCGCCGAGATCACCGGCATCCCCGACGTGATCGTCCACACGTGCAGGTCGTGCAGCTCCACCACGCCCGGCAGCGCGAGGATGTGCGTCCGTACCTCGGAGACGTCCACGTCCCTGGGCGCCGCCTCCAGCAGCACGTCCAGCGCCTCGCGCAGCAGCCGGAAGGTCCGCGGGATGATCATCGAGCCGATGACGAGCGAGGCGACCTGGTCCGCGTACTGCCAGCCGGTGGTGACGATGACCAGCGCCGAGATGATCACCGCGACCGACCCCAGGGCGTCGGCCAGCACCTCCAGGAAGGCGCCGCGCACGTTCAGGCTCTCCTGCCGGCCGCGCATCAGCAGCGCCAGCGAGATCAGGTTGACCACCAGGCCCGCGGCACCGAACGCGAAGGTCAGCCCGCCCTCGATCTCCGGCGGGTCCATGAAGCGGCGCACCGCCTGGTAGAGGATGTAGCCGCCGACGCCGAAGAGCAGCAGGCAGTTGGCCAGCGCCGCCAGGATCTCCGCCCGCGCGAAGCCGAAGGTGCGCCGCTCGCTCGTGGGCCGGTTCGCGAAGTGGATCGCCAGCAGCGCCATGGACAGCCCGACCACGTCGGTCGCCATGTGCCCGGCGTCCGCGACGAGCGCCAGCGAGCCGGTGATCACCCCGCCGACCACCTGGAGGCCCAGCACCGACAAGGTCAGGATCAAGGCCATGCGCAGCCGGCCGCGGTGCGCGGCGGAGGCCGTGCCGCCGGCCGGTCCGTGGGAGTGATCGTGCCCTGCACCCATGCCGTGTGCCCTCCGCTTCACCGACGGTCGCGGACAGCCCCTCGCGCCTGCCCGGTGATCTCAGTGAACTACGGGTAGGGGGTATTCGCCAAACCCTGACATGAAGTCGGTTTTCATCATCTGACCTGCGGAAACGCTCCTGCGGGTGTCTCGGCTGGTCAGCCGCGCCGCGCCTCCGGGTGGCTGTGCAGCCAGCCCGCCCAGGCGGACTCGGCCATGGCGCGCACGTCCAGCCGGGGGAGCCAGCCCAGCTCTTTGGCCGCCAGGTCGTACGACGCGACCACCCGGGCCGGGTCCCCGGGGCGCCGCGGGTGGACCACCGGGGCGGGCTCGGGCCGCCCCGTGACGTCGGCGACGACCTCGGTCAGCTCCCGCACCGACACGCCGGTGCCGCTGCCGAGGTTCACGGTCAGGTCGCCGGAGACCGCCGGGGCGGCGACGCGGCGGGCCGCGGCCAGGTGGGCGTCGGCGAGGTCGACGACGTGGACGTAGTCGCGGATGCAGGTGCCGTCGGGGGTGGGGTAGTCGTCGCCGAAGATCCGCATGGGCTCGTGGGCGGTGAGCCGCTCGAAGAACATCGGGATCACGTTGAACACCCCGGTGTCCGCCAGTTCGGGGGCGGCTGCCCCGGCGACGTTGAAGTAGCGCAGGCACGCGGTGGCCAGCCCGTGTGCCTTGCCCGTGGCCCGCACCAGCCACTCGCCGGCCAGCTTGGTCTCACCGTAGGGATTGATCGGCAGGCAGGGGGTGTCCTCGGTGACCAGGTCGACGTCCGGGGTGCCGTAGACGGCGGCGGAGGAGGAGAGGACGAAACGGCGCACGCCGGCGGCCACCACGGCCTCCAGCAGCACGCCCAGGCCGTGCACGTTCTCCCGGTAGTACGAGAGGGGCTGTTCCACGGACTCGCCGACCTGCTTCTTCGCCGCCAGGTGCACCACGCCCGTGACGTCGTACTCGGCGATGGTGCGGTCGAGCAGCAGCCGGTCCAGGAACGTGCCGCGCACCAGCGGTACGTCCGCGGGCAGCCGGGCCGGGTTGCCGGTGGACACGTCGTCCAGCACGACGACCTGCTCCCCGACCCCCGTCATGGCCCGTACGACATGCGCGCCGACGTATCCGGCCCCACCGATGATCAACCACGTCATGCCGGAACACTACCGCCCCGGTTTGGAGCACGAGTACGGGCTGCGAAATGATGATCGCCACCCGGTCGAGGCGAACGGGCGGTGAACCCGTGGTTCCAGGGATCCGCTAACCTCTGCCGACAGCCGCCCGGCCGGACGGGGGAGGGGCGGTCCCGCCTGCCGCCCGCCTGCCAAGGAGTGAGTTCGTCTGCGGACCGCAATCCTGATCGGCCCCCCCGTCTCCGGGTCACCCCTGGAGAGCGACCTGAGGTCGCTGGGCTACGACGACGTGCGTACCGCCGCGGACGTGGCCGACGCCGCCACCGTCCTCGCGCTGCTGCCCGCCGACGGCCGGGTCGCGCTCGTGGACAGCCGATTCGTCGGCCACCGGCACAGCCTGCGCCTCACGCTCGCCGACCCCCGCTGGCCCGGCGCGGCCGTGCCCGGGGTGGTCGCGGCGCGGACGCCCGCCGCCCGCGCCGCGCTCTCCCGCGCGGTGATGCGCAGCCAGACCCTCGACGGCGTCGCCGAGCAGACCGCCGCGCAGCTCGCCGACTCCGACGGGCCGCTGGCCCGGCCGGAGCTGGGCGTGCTGGTGGCGGCCGTACCCGAAGACGCGCTGGCGCGGGCGAAGGCGACGGACGCGGTCGCCGCCGTGGACGAGGAGAAGGCCCGGCTGCGCGCCGCGGTCAAGAGTCGCGACGGGTTCTTCACCACCTTCTGCGTCAGTCCCTACTCGCGCTACCTCGCCCGCTGGTGCGCCAACCGCGGCCTCACCCCCAACCAGGTCACCACCGCGTCCCTGGTCACGGCCGTCCTCGCCGCGGGCTGCGCGGCCACCGGCACCCGCGGCGGCTTCGTCGCCGCCGGCGTGCTGCTGCTGTTCTCCTTCGTCTTGGACTGCACCGACGGCCAGCTCGCCCGCTACTCGCTGCAGTACTCCACGATGGGCGCCTGGCTCGACGCCACCTTCGACCGAGCCAAGGAGTACGCCTACTTCGCGGGCCTGGCCCTCGGCGCGGCCAACGCCGACGGCGACGACGTGTGGGCCCTGGCGCTGGGCGCCATGGTGCTGCAGACCTGCCGGCACGTCGTGGACTTCGCCTTCAACGAGTCCATCGCCGGCACCGCCGCCGCGGCAGCCAATACCAGCCCCACCGCGGCGCTCTCCGAAAAGCTCGACCGGCTCGGCTGGACCGTGTGGCTGCGCCGCATGATCGTGCTGCCGATCGGCGAGCGCTGGGCGCTGATCGCCGTGCTCACCGCCGTCACCACCCCGCGCGTCGTCTTCGTCGTGCTGCTCGTCGGCATGGGGCTCGCCGCCTCCTACACCACCGCCGGCCGGGTGCTGCGCTCCCTCAAGCGCCGCGTCCCGCGCAGCGAGCAGGCCCTCAGGGCCCTGGACGAGCTGACCGACACCGGCCCGCTCGCGGAGGCCGCCGCCCGCCCTCTGCGTGCCCCCGCGCGCTCCCTGCCGTCGTTCGCGGCGCCCGCGCTGGCCGCCGCCGGCGGCGCGCTCCTCGTGGTGCTGGCGCTCGTCACCCCGTACGGCACCTGGTGGGCCCTGATAGGCGCCGGCGGCTACGTCCTGACCTCGGCACTCGCCGTCGCCCGGCCGCTGGCCGGCCCGCTGGACTGGCTCGTGCCGCCGGTCTTCCGGGCCGCCGAGTACGGCCTCGTCCTGGTGCTCGCGGCCCGCTCCGAGGTGAACGGAGCGCTTCCTGCGGCTTTCGGACTGGTAGCCGCGGTCGCCTACCATCACTACGACACCGTGTACCGCATCCGCGGCGGCACGGGTGCGCCCCCGCGCCGCCTGGTGCGGGCGATCGGCGGGCACGAGGGACGGGCGCTGGCGGTCACGCTGGCGGCAGCCCTGCTGACCGGCACGCGCTTCACGTTCGCGCTCGCGGCCATCGCCGTGGCCGTGGCGCTGGTGGTGCTCACCGAGAGCATCCGCTTCTGGGTCTCCTCCGGAGCCCCCGCCGTACACGACGAAACAGGAGAACCCGCATGATCGGCCTCGTGCTGGCGGCCGGCGCCGGACGGCGTCTGCGCCCCTACACAGACACCCTCCCGAAGGCCCTGGTCCCCGTCGACGGTGAGACCACCGTCCTCGACCTCACCCTCGGCAACTTCGCCGAGATCGGGCTCACCGAGGCGGCGATCATCGTCGGCTACCGCAAGGAGGCCGTGTACGAGCGCCAGGAGGCCCTGGAGCGCGCGTACGGGCTCAAGCTCACCCTGATCGACAACGACAAGGCCGAGGAGTGGAACAACGCCTACTCCCTCTGGTGCGGCCGGGACTCGGTCAGGCACGACGTGATCCTCGCCAACGGCGACACCGTCCACCCGGTCTCCGTCGAGCAGACCCTGCTCGCCGCCCGCGGCGACGGCAAGAAAATCATCCTCGCCCTCGACACGGTCAAGCAGCTCGCCGACGAGGAGATGAAGGTCGTCGCCGACCCCGACAAGGGCGTCCAGAAGATCACCAAGCTGATGGACCCGGCCACGGCCACCGGCGAGTACATCGGCGTGACCCTCATCGAGGGCTCCGCCGCCGACGAGCTGGCCGACGCGCTGAAGACCACCTTCGAGCGCGACCCCGACCTCTACTACGAGGACGGCTACCAGGAGCTGGTCAACCGCGGCTTCAAGATCGACGTCGCGCCCATCGGCGACGTTCCCTGGGTCGAGATCGACAACCACGACGACCTCGCCAGGGGCAGGGAGATCGCGTGCCGGTACTGACCCGCCTGATCCCGTCGCCGCTGACGGTCGACATCCGGGCCGGGGCGCTGGACGATCTCGCCGACCTCCTCTCCGACCAGCGCGTCGCGCCGTCCGGCCGGCTCGCCTTCGCGATCAGCCCGCGCTCCGGGCAGGCGCTGCGCGACCGCTTCGCGCCCGCGCTGCCCGGCGCGGACTGGTTCGCCGACGCCGACGGCACCATCGACGGCGCCGTGCGGCTCGCGGACTCCATCAAGTCCACCGGCCGCTACGACGCCGTCGTCGGCCTCGGCGGCGGCAAGGTCATCGACTCCGCGAAGTACGCCGCCGCGCGCGTCGGCCTGCCGATGGTCGCCGTGGCCACCAACCTCGCCAACGACGGGCTCTGCTCGCCGGTCTCCACACTCGACAACGACGCGGGGCGCGGCTCGTACGGCGTGCCCAACCCCATCGCGATCGTCATCGACCTCGACGTCATCCGCGAGGCCCCGGCGCGCTACGTCCGCGCCGGCATCGGCGACGTGACGTGCAAGATCTCTGCGGTCGCCGACTGGGAGCTGTCCCACCGCGAGACCGGCGAGCCCATCGACGGCCTGGCCGCCGCGATGGCCCGCAGCGCCGGCGACTCGGTGCTGCGCCACCCCGGCGGGATCGGCGACGACGACTTTCTCGTCATCCTCGCCGAGGCGCTGGTGCTCTGCGGCATCGCGATGTCGGTCGCCGGCGACAGCCGGCCGGCCTCCGGCGCGTGCCACGAGATCAGCCACGCCTTCGACCTGCTCTACCCGAAGCGCTGCGCGCTCCACGGCGAGCAGTGCGGCATCGGCGGGACCTTCGCCACGTTCCTGCGCGGCGACCAGGAGACGGCGCAGTTGATGGCGCGGGTGCTGCGCCGGCACGGGCTGCCCGTGCTGGCCGGTGATATCGGCTTCGCGGATGACGAGTTCGTGAAGGCCATCGAGTTCGCGCCGCAGACCCGGCCCGGCCGGTACACGATTCTCGAACACCTCGACCTGTCCACCGACCAGATCAGAGACGCCTACGCCGACTATGCCAAAGCCATCGGTAGCTGAGCTACGGCCCGTGGTCCACCCCGCCGGGGTGAAGGACCGGCGCAGCGGGGAGCACTGGGCCGGCCGCCTGTACATGCGCGAGATCTCGCTGCGCGTGGACCGCCACCTGGTGAACACCCGGGTGACGCCCAACCAACTGACGTACGTCATGACCCTCGCCGGCGCGCTCGCCGCCCCGGCGCTGCTGGTCCCCGGGATCCCCGGGGCGCTGCTGGGCGTGCTGATGGTCCAGTTGTACCTGCTCCTCGACTGCGTCGACGGGGAGGTCGCCCGCTGGAAACAGCAGTTCTCCATCGGCGGCGTGTACCTCGACCGCGTGGGCGCGTACCTGTGTGACGCCGCGGTGCTCGTGGGCTTCGGCCTGCGCGCCGCCGACCCGTGGGGCGAGGGGTCCGCCGACTGGCTGTGGGCCTTCCTGGGCACCCTCGCCGCGCTGGGCGCCGTGCTGATCAAGGCGGAGACCGACCTCGTCGGCGTCGCCCGCCACCAGCAGGGCCTGCCGCCGGTCAAGGAGTCCGCGGCCGAGCCGCGCTCGTCGGGAGTCGCCGTGGCCCGCAAGGCGGCGTCGGCGCTGAAGTTCCACCGGCTGATCCTGGGGATCGAGGCGTCACTGCTCATCCTCCTGCTGGCGATCCTCGACTCCGTCAAGGGCGACCTGTACTTCTCCCGGCTCGGTGTCGCCGTACTCGCCGCGATAGCGATGCTGCAGACCCTCCTCCACCTGGTCAGCATCCTGGCCTCAAGCAGGTTGCGGTGAGCCGAATGACATATGAACACCAGTCCCCGCAGCCGGAGGCGACCCGTCCGGAGGACGTCCGGCTCGGCGCCGTCGTGATCACGATGGGCCAGCGCCCCGAGGAGCTGCGCGCGCTGCTGGAGTCGGTCGCCGGGCAGGACGGAGCGCCGGTCGAGGTGGTCGTCGTCGCCCAGGGCGTGAGCCTGCCGGACCTGCCGCAGGGCGTACGGGTCGTGGAACTGCCCGAGAACCTGGGCATCCCCGGCGGGCGCAACGTCGGCATCGAGGCGTTCGGCGACGGCGGGCGCGGCGTCGACGTGCTGCTGTTCCTCGACGACGACGGTCTTCTGCCACAACAGGACACCGCCCGGCTGGTGCGCGAGGCGTTCGCCGCCGACCCGCGCCTGGGCATCGTCAGCTTCCGCATCGCCGACCCCGAGACCGGGGTCACGCAGCGCCGGCACGTACCCCGGCTGCGCGCGTCCGACCCGATGCGCTCCTCGCGCGTCACCACGTTCCTCGGCGGCGCCAACGCGGTGCGTACAGCGGTGTTCCAGGAGGTCGGCGGGCTGCCGGGCGACTTCTTCTACGCCCACGAGGAGACCGACCTCGCCTGGCGCGCGCTGGATGCGGGCTGGCACATCGACTACCGCGCCGACATGGTGCTGCACCACCCGACGATGCCGCCCAGCAGGCATGCCACGTACCACCACAATGTGGCCCGCAACCGCGTCTGGCTGGCGCGCAGAAACCTGCCCGCGTTGCTCGTCCCGGTCTATCTCGGTGTCTGGTTCCTGCTCACAGTGGCACGCAGCCCCGCGCCGGCTGTGCTGAAATCATGGCTCGTAGGCTTCCGAGAGGGCTGGCGCGCACCGTGCGGGCCACGCAAGCCCATGAAGTGGCGTACGGTGTGGCGGCTGACCCGGCTGGGACGACCGCCCGTGATCTGACAAGCTCGTACCGTTGAGTGTCTGAGGACGAAAGTTACCGACTGTGAGCGATACGGCAGTGGGCGCTCCGCCCAAGCGCCACCCCGACGACGGGCTGTCCGCGGCCGAGCTGGCCGCCAAGTACGGCCTCTCGGTGAGCGGCGCACGCCCCGGTCTGCCCGAATACGTGCGGCAGCTCTGGGCGCGACGCCACTTCATCATGACCTTCTCGCGCGCCAAGCTCACCGCGCAGTACAGCAAGGCGAAGCTGGGCCAGTTGTGGCAGGTGCTGACACCGCTGCTGAACGCCACGGTGTTCTTCTTCATCTTCGGCATCCTGCTCGGCGGCCGGGGCAACATGTCGAAGAGCGAGTACATCCCGTTCCTGGTGACCGGGGTGTTCGTGTGGACGTTCACGCAGCAGTCGGTGATGTCCGGCGTCCGTTCCATCTCCGGGAACCTCGGACTGGTGCGCGCGCTGCACTTCCCGCGGGCCGCGCTGCCGATCTCCTTCTCGCTGCAGCAACTGCAGCAGTTGCTCTACTCGATGATCGTGATGGCCGGGTTCCTGCTGGGCTTCGGCTACTACCCCCGCTGGTCCTGGCTGCTGGTGCCGGCGATCCTCGCGCTGCAGTACCTCTTCAACGCCGGGCTGGCGATGGTTTTCGCCAGACTCGGCAGCGACTCGCCGGACCTCGCCCAGGTGATGCCGTTCATCCTGCGCACCTGGATGTACGCCTCCGGCGTGATGTTCCCGCTGCACTTCATGCTGGTGGACCGGGCGGACGCCCCGCAGTGGGCCGCCGACCTCATCGCGATGAACCCGGCCGCGGTGTACATGGACCTCATGAGGTACGTCCTCATGGGCGACTACTCCGCGAACAACCTGCCGCCGTTCGTCTGGCTGCTCGGGCTGGGCTGGGCCGTCGTGATCGCGGCGCTCGGGTTCGTGTTCTTCTGGAAGGCTGAGGAGCGATATGGCCGTGGCTGAACATCCGACGAGCCGCGCCGAGGCCGCCGTCCCCGACGACGGGCGGGTGCCGACGGTCATCGCGGACGACGTGCACATCGTCTACCGGGTGCTGGGCGGGGCCCGGCGCGGCAAGGGCAGCGGCGCCGCCGCCCTGAACCGCATCCTGCGCCGGGAGAAGGACGACCGGGTGCGCGAGGTGCACGCGGTGCGCGGGGTGAGTTTCACGGCGTACCGCGGCCAGGCCATCGGCCTGATCGGCTCCAACGGCTCCGGCAAGTCGACGCTGCTGAAGGCCATCGCCGGCGTGCTGCCCGCGCACAGCGGCAAGGTGTACACCAACGGCCAGCCCTCGCTCCTCGGCGTCAACGCCGCGCTGATGAACGACCTCACGGGCGAGCGGAACGTGATGCTCGGGGGGCTGGCGATGGGCATGACCCGCGAGCAGATCCGCGAGCGGTACCAGAGCATCGTCGACTTCTCCGGCATCAACGAGAAGGGCGACTTCATCACCCTGCCCATGCGGACGTACTCCTCCGGCATGGCGGCGCGGCTGCGGTTCTCCATCGCCGCGGCCAAGGACCACGAGGTGCTGATGATCGACGAGGCCCTGGCCACCGGCGACCTGAGGTTCCGCAAGCGCTCCGAGGCCCGGCTGCGCGAGCTGCGCAAGCACGCCGGCACGGTGTTCCTGGTCAGCCACACCAACAAGTCCATCCGCGACACCTGCGACCGGGTGCTGTGGCTGGAGAAGGGCGAGTTGGTGCGGGACGGGCCGACGGACGAGGTGCTGAAGGAGTATCAGGAGTTCTCCAAGCGGTAGTCCTCCTGCGTGCCCAAGGGCCCCGCCGCGTGTCGCGGCGGGGCCCTTGGCGTACGTGCAGCGTGCTCACACCCCGGCCGGGGTGCGCTCCGGCTCCCGGCCGGGCGCCGCGCCCGGACCGGCCTCGCTCAGCCCCACGCGCCCGTGCACCCGGCGCAGCCAGCGCGGCGCGTACCAGGCGTGCGCGCCCAGCAGCCGCATCGCGGCCGGCACCAGCACACCGCGTACCGCGATCGCGTCGATGAGGATGGCCAGGCCGCTGCCCAGGCCGAACATCTGCAGGAAGCTGACCTCGCCGGTGCCGAAGGCGAAGAAGCTGACGGCCAGCAGCCCCGCGGCCATCGTCACGATCCGGCCGGTGCGCGCCAGCCCGTTCGTCACCGCCGTGGCCGGGTCCGCGCCCGCGTCGTGCAGCTCCTTGATCCGGCTGGTGAGGAAGACCTCGTAGTCCATCGACAGGCCGAAGGCGATGCAGAACATCAGCACGGTCATCGCCGTGTCCATCGGCTGCGGTGTGAAGCCCAGCAGCCCGCTGAGGTGGCCGTCCTGGAAGATCCACACCATCGCGCCCATGGCCGCGGCCAGGCTGACGGCGTTGAGGACGACCGCGCGCAGCGGCTGGACGACGCTGCCGGTGAAGAGGAACAGCAGCACGAACGTCGTGAGCAGCACCATCCCGACGGCCAGCGGCAGCCGGCTGCCGATGCTGTCCTTGGCGTCGACCAGCTCCGCGTCGGTGCCGCCGACCAGGGCCTCCACCCCGTCGGGCGCGGGCACCGCGCGGATGTCCCGCACCAGTTGCTGCGCGGGCCCCGACGCGGGCGCCGGCTCGACGGAGACCGTCAGCCGCTGGGCGCCGGGCCGGCCGAGCCCCGCGGCGGCCGGGCTCGCGGGCCCGGCGGCGCCGTCGGCGTACGAGCCGTTGCTCGCGTCGACCCGGACGACGCCGTCCAGCCGGGAGAGTCCGGTGGCGTAACGAGCGAGGTCGGGCCCGGCGACGGCGCCGGTGGTGACGACGTGGACGGCGCTGCTGTCGTCCACGGCGAAGTCCTCGCGCAGCGCGGTGGCGACCTGCCGGCTCTGGGCGGTCTCGGGGAGCACCCGTTCGTCCGGGGTGCCGTAGCTGACGCCCAGCAGCGGGGAGGCGGCCAGCAGCAGCACGCCGAGCACCGGCAGCGCGGTGAGCGCGGGCCGGCGCATGACGGCGCCGGCGACCCGGCCCCACAGCGGCGCGTCGGTGCGCCGCATGGCCCGGCCGGCGGGCACCCGGCCGCGGTTGACGCGGTGGCCGAGGACGGCGAGCAGCGCGGGGATGATCACCAGCGCACTTACCGCGGCGATGGCCACGACGCCGATGCCGGCGTACGCGAAGGAGCGCAGGAAGTACTGCGGGAAGACCAGCAGCGCGGCGAGTGCGGCGACGATCGTCGCGGAGGAGAACGCGATCGTGCGGCCCGCGGTCGCCACCGTGCGCCGGACCGCCTCCGGCACCTCGTCGCCCGCGGCCAACTGCTCGCGGAACCGGCTGACCAGCAGCAGCCCGTAGTCGATGCCGAGGCCGAGGCCCAGCGCGACGGTGAGGTTGACCGAGAAGACCGAGACGTGGGTGAGGCTGCCCAGCACCCACAGCTCGGCGAACGTGCCGAAGACGGCGACCAGGCCGATCGCCAGCGGCAGCAGCGCCGCGACGACGCTGCCGAAGGCGAGGACCAGCAGCACGAGGGTGACGGGTACGGCGATCGACTCGGCCAGCGCCAGGTCGGCGGCGACCTGCGTGGACACGTCGTTGCTCACCGCGGCGTTGCCGCCGGCCCGCACGGTGACGCCGTCGCGGGTGCCGGTGTACTCCTCGGTCAGCGTCCTGGCGTGGTCGGCCTCCTTCTCGTCGCCGCCGGTGACGTGGGCGAGGACGAGGGCCTGGCTGCCGTCCGTCGAGGTGAGCCCCTCGCCGCCGCGGTCCCAGTACGACGTGACGCCGCTGACGGTGGACTCCGCCCGCAGCCCTTCGGTCACCTCGAGCCCGCGCTCGCGGGCAGCGTCCCCGTCGAGTCCCCCGGACTCGGCGGAGACGAGCAGGACCAGGTTCGTATCGCCCCCGAATCTGTCGTCGATCACCTCCTGCGCCTTGCTCGACGGTGACCCCGGATCGCTGAAGCCGCCGCCGCTGAGCTTGCCGAAGGCCCCGAAGCCGAGCGCCGCCATGGCGACGACCGCGACGACGGCGAGCGTGAGCACGAGCCGGGTCCTGCGCAGGACGAGCTCCGCAATGCGTGTCAGCACGGGTGCCCCCCTTTCCATGTTTATAGCGTTAACATTGACCCTTGCAGGTGATGTTAATGCTGTCAACATGAGGCATGATGCGACTATGAGCGAGGTCAGGGGCTCGAAGGCGGGATACCACCACGGCGACCTGCGGAACGCGCTGGTCGACGCGGCATCGGAGCTGGCCCGCAGCGGCGGGCCCGAGGCGGTCGTGCTGCGTGAGGCTGCCCGGCGCGTCGGCGTGTCGCCGACGGCCGCGTACCGCCACTTCGCCAACCAGGCCGACTTGCTGCAGGCAGTCAAGGACGAGGGCCAGCGGCGGCTGGCGGACTCCATGGAGGAGGTGATCGCCGAGGCCGGACGGCCCTCCGGCGGCGAGCCCGCTGCGCCTGCCGGTCCCGCCGATGCCGCCGATGCCGCGGATCCCGCGGGGGCCGCCAAGGCCCGGCTGACGGCGCTCGGCCTCGGCTACGTCCGCTTCGCCGTCGCCGAGCCCGGCATGTACCGCGCGGCCTTCTGCCGGGTGGGGGCGGCCCCGGAGGCGTGGACCCAGGGCGACGGCGCCGGGGACCGCGGCCCGGGCGACGTCCGTTCCTTCCGGATGCTCGTCGGGGCCATGGACGCCCTCGACGCCGCGGGCGTGCTGCGACCAGGCGTACGGGACGGCGCGGAGTTCGCCGCCTGGTCCGCGGTGCACGGGCTGGCCATGCTCATCCTCGACGGGCCGCTGAGCGGCCTGCCGCCTGCGCAGCGGGACGCGATCGTCACCCGCACGCTCGCCATGGTCCTGGACGGCCTCACCGTATGACCCGGTAAATCTCTTGCGCACGAGGGCGTTTCGCCGTACTTCTCGTGCGTGCGAATTGAGGTGACCACCACATGCCGCGTCTTCGTCCTGTACGGCGTACGCTGGACCGGTGCTGTTTGGCGGCATGTGGGCGATAAGGGAGCTTGGGGGTCGCCCCGGACCTGCTCAGGGACACGACGCCGGCGGCGGCGTGTCCGGAATGGGCACATCTGGGTACGCGGTGTAGAACGGGAGGCGTGACGGCTTTGGCGAAGACGAAACCCCAGCTCGAAGTCGCGCCCGCCGTCTGCGCCCCGGGAGCCGCGGCCCAGGGCAGTCGCCGGTGACCGCGGCGGACGACGCTCCGTCGCGCGCCGTACTCGGCCAGGCCGCTGACGAGAACTTCCCCGTGGCCCCGTTCTTCCTGCCCCGTGCCTGGCGCGCCGACCTCATGGCGCTCTACGGCTACGCCCGCCTCGTCGACGACATCGGCGACGGCGACCTCGCCCCCGGCGGCGCGGACGCCGCCGCGCTGGGCCTCGGCCCGGACCAGGCCGACGACCCGCTCGCGCTCCTCGACGCGCTGGAGGCCGACCTGGACCGCGTATTCGCCGTCGGCACCACCGCTGTCCCCGGCCACCCCCTGCTGCGCCGGCTGCGTGTCACCGTCCGCCGCCACGGGCTGTCCCCGCAGCCGTTCCACGGCCTGCTCCAGGCCAACCGGCAGGACCAGAAGGTCCGGCGCTACGAGACGTACGCGGAGCTGGAGGGCTACTGCGAGCTGTCCGCCAACCCGGTCGGCCGGCTCGTCCTCGCCGTGACCGGCACCGAGAGTCCCGAGCGCATCCGGCGCTCGGACGCGATCTGCACCGCTCTGCAGATCGTCGAGCACATCCAGGACGTCGCCGAGGACCTCGGCCGGGACCGCATCTACCTCCCGGCCGAGGACATGCGCCGCTTCAGCGTCACCGAAGCGGACCTCGCCCGGCCCCGCGCCGGCGAGCCGGTGCGCGCCCTGATCCGGTACGAAGCCGACCGCGCCGCGCGGCTCCTCGACGAGGGCGCGCCCCTCGTCGCCAGCGTGCGCGGCCGGCTGCGGCTGCTGCTCGCCGGCTTCGTGGCCGGCGGGCGCGCGGCGCTCGCCGCCGTCGCCGACGCCGGCCACGACGTGCTCCCCGGACCCCCGAAGCCCACCCGGCGCAGGCTGCTGCGCGAGGTGGGGGCGATCCTGCGACGAGAGGGGTGACCGCACCGTGACCACACCGTCACGCGCGGCCTACGCATCCGCACAGGTGCTCTCCGCGTACCGGTACTGCGAGGCCGTCACCGGCCACCAGGCCCGGAACTTCGCGTACGGCATCAGACTCCTGCCGTACGACAAGCGGCTGGCGATGTCCGCGCTGTACGCGTTCTCGCGCCGCGTGGACGACATCGGCGACGGCGAGCTGCCACCCGAGACCAAGCTCGCCCGGCTGGAGGACACCCGGCGCCAGCTCGACCGCATCCGGGCGGGCCGCGTGGCCGAGGACGACACCGACCCCGTCGCCGTGGCCCTCGCGCACGCCGCGCACCGGTTCCCGATCCCGCTCGGCGGGCTCGACGAGCTGATCGACGGTGTCCTCGCGGACGTGCGCGGCCAGGAGTACGAGACCTGGGAGGACCTGAAGGACTACTGCCGCTGCGTGGCCGGCGCCATCGGGCGGCTCTCCCTGGGCGTGTTCGGCACCGTGCCCGGCGCGCGGGACTCCGAGCGCGCGCCCCTCTACGCCGATACGCTCGGGCTCGCGCTGCAACTGACGAACATCCTGCGCGATCTGCGCGAGGACGCCGACGAGGGCCGCAGCTACCTGCCCGCCGTCGACCTCGCCAAGTTCGGCTGCTCCGAAGGCTTCCACGGCGCCACGCCGCCGCCCGGCTCGGACTTCCCCGGGCTGGTGCAGTTCGAGGTGCGCCGCGCCCGCGCGCTCTTCGCCGACGGCTACCGGCTGCTGCCCATGCTCGACCGGCGCAGCGGCGCCTGCGTCGCGGCGATGGCCGGCATCTACCACCGGCTGCTGGCGCGGATCGCCGCCGACCCCGAGGCCGTGCTGCGCGGGCGGGTGTCGCTGCCGGGCCGGGAGAAGGCGTACGTCGCGCTCCGCGGCCTGGCCGGCGTCGACGCCCGGCAGGCGAGCCGGAGGTCCCGGTGAGCCCCGCGGCTGCGGCCCCCGCGGCGCTGCCGTACCTACGGGCCGCCCCTTCCGCACCCGCGGTGCGCGAGCGGGACCGGGAGCGCCCGGGGGCGTGCGCTGTGGCGTACGCGGCGCAGGGGTGTGCGCCGTGGCCCGGCAAGGTGTGCGGCGCGACGCGGCGGGCCAGACATAGTGGGGACCGAGACGGGTGGGGAGGTGGCCGGGATGGCTGACCCCGGCCCGGGGGGACGGCCGCGGGCCGTGGTCGTCGGCGGCGGTCTTGCCGGGATGACCGCCGCGATGGGACTCGCCGACGCCGGCGTCGACGTCACGCTCCTCGAAGGCCGGCCGCGCCTGGGCGGGCTCGCCTTCTCCTTCCGCCGCGGCGACCTCACCGTCGACAACGGCCAGCACGTCTACCTGCGTTGCTGCACCGCGTACCGGTGGTTCCTCGACGAGGTCGGCGGCAGCGGGCTCGCGCCGCTGCAGGAGCGTCTGGACGTGCCCGTGCTGGACGCCGCCACGCCGGCGCGCAGGGGACCGGGCCCGCGCTCCGGGCGGCTCGGCCGCACCGACCTGCCGGTGCCGCTGCACCTCGCCGCCGGCCTCGCCCGGTACCCGCACCTGTCGCTCGCCGAGCGCGCGAGCGTGGGCCGGGCCGCCCTGGCGATGCGGCGGCTCGACCCCGCGGACCCGGCCCTGGACGGCGTGGACTTCGCCGGCTGGCTGCACCAGCGCGGGCAGTCGCCCCGCGCCGTCGCGGCGCTGTGGGACATGGTGGGCGTCGCCACCCTCAACTCCTTCGCCCCGCAGGTCTCGCTGGGGCTGGCGGCGATGGTGTTCAGGACCGCGCTGCTCACCGAGCGCGGCGCCGCCGACATCGGCTGGGCCCGCGTACCGCTCGGCGAACTGCACGACACCCTCGCCCGCCGCCGGCTGGAGCGCTCCGGCACCCGCATCCTGCTGCGCACCCGCGCCACCGGACTGCGCCGTATCGCCGCCGGCGGCTGGCAGGTCGACGTGGCGACGGGACCCGAACGCGCCGGCGGCCCCGCCGCGTCGCTCGACGCCGACGCCGTGGTCCTCGCCGTGCCGCAGCGCGAGGCGCACGGGCTGGTGCCGGCCGGCGCGCTCGACCACAAGGACCGGCTGCTGCAGATCGGCACCGCACCCATCCTCAACCTCCACGTCGTGTACGACAGGCGGGTGCTGCACTCCCCGTTCGTCGCCGCGATCGGCACCCCCGTGCAGTGGATCTTCGACCGCACGGACTCCTCCGGCCTCGCCGACACCTCCCATGGCCGGGAAAGCCAGTACGTGGCGGTCTCCCAGTCCGCCGCACAGGACGACATCGAGCGGCCGGTCGGCGAGCTGCGCGAGCGCTACCTCCCCGAGCTGGCGAAGCTGCTGCCCGACGCCCGCGGCGCCGAGGTACGCGACTTCTTCGTCACCCGCGAGCGCACCGCGACCTTCGCCCCGGCACCGGGCGTCGGCCGGCTGCGCCCGGGTTCCCGGACCCACGCGCCCGGCCTCGCACTCGCGGGCGCGTGGACCGCCACCGGCTGGCCCGCGACCATGGAGAGCGCCGTTCTCAGCGGCCTCGCAGCGGTCCGCGAGACCCTCGGCGGCCTGGGTCGAGAAGTGCCGCGGAACCTGCTGGAAGCAGTGTGAGATCCGTCATCGGAGGAGAGAACGTGCCCCGTCCAGAACCGGACACCGACACCGCGGCCACCCCCGGCGCCGCCGAAGTCCTGGCGATGCTGGACCACGCCCGGGAGCTGACCAACCCCGTGCTGCACGCCGTAGTCGACCGGCTCGTACCTCCCATGGACACCGTCGCCGCCTACCACTTCGGCTGGATCGACGCGCAGGGCAACCCCGCCGACGGAGACAGCGGCAAGGCCGTGCGCCCCCTCCTGACGCTGCTCGCCGCCGAGGCCGCCGGCGCCTCCGCGGAGACCGGCGTCCCCGGCGCCGTCGCCGTGGAGCTGGTGCACAACTTCTCCCTCCTGCACGACGACCTGATGGACGGCGACGAGCAGCGGCGCCACCGTGACACCGTGTGGAAGGTGCACGGCCCCGCGCAGGCCATCCTCGTCGGCGACGCCCTCTTCGCGCTCGCCTGCGAACTGCTGCTGGAACGGGACACGCCCGAGGCGGCGCGCGCCGCCCGCCGGCTGAGCACCGCCACCCGCAAGCTCATCGACGGCCAGGCACAGGACATCGCGTACGAGCACCGCGAGAGCGTCACGGTCGCCGAGTGCCTGGAGATGGAGGGCAACAAGACCGGCGCGCTGCTGGCGTGCGCCTGCGCCGTCGGCGCCGTGCTCGGGGGCGCGGGCGACGAGGTGGCCGACGGTCTTGAGCGCTACGGCCTCCATCTGGGCCTGGCCTTCCAGGCCCGCGACGACGTGCTCGGCATCTGGGGGGAGCCCGCCGTCACCGGCAAGCAGACCTGGAGCGACCTGCGCCAGCGCAAGAAGTCCCTGCCGGTGTGCGCGGCGCTCGCGGCCGGCGGACCGGCCTCCGCGGAGCTGGCGAAGGTGCTCGCCGCCGACGCCAAACGGTCAGATGACCGAAATACCGATGCGGAAAACGACTTCGACGAGGAAGAATTCGCCGCCCGGGCCGCGTTGATCGAAGAAGCCGGCGGCCGTCGGTGGACCCAGGAGGAGGCACAGAGGCAGCACGAGACCGCTCTCGCCTCGCTGGACGAGGTGAAGATGCCCGACGACATCCGCGAACGGTTCGTCGCACTCGCCGACTTCGTCGTCGTACGCCGACACTGAGACCGACGCCCGGGCCGCGCGTCCGGACGTCCCTTCGAAAGGGGTGTGCATGAAAGCCACTGCCGATGGCGGCAACGCAACCGACACCGCCCCCGCAGGGGCGACGGCCGTTTTACTGGCCGCCAGGCAGGCGGTGGAGCGGGCGAGCGCCAACCTGCTCGACCGGCAGGACGTCGAGGGCTGGTGGAAGGGCGACCTGGAGACCAACGTCACCATGGACGCCGAGGATCTGCTGCTCCGTGAGTTCCTGGGCGTACGGGACGAGCACACCACCCGCGCCGCCGCGCGCTTCATCCGCCGCCAGCAGGGGCCGGAGGGCCCCTGGGCGACGTTCTACGGCGGCCCCGGGGACCTCTCCGCGACCGTCGAGGCGTACGTCGCACTCCGGCTCGCCGGCGACGCGCCCGACGAGGACCACATGGCCCGGGCATCCGCCTGGGTGCGCGCGCACGGCGGCATCGCCGGGACCCGCGTCTTCACCCGCATCTGGCTCGCGCTGTTCGGCTGGTGGCGCTGGGAGGACCTGCCCGAGCTGCCGCCCGAGCTGATCTACCTGCCGTCCTGGTTCCCGCTGAACATCTACGACTTCGGCTGCTGGGCCCGGCAGACGGTCGTGCCGCTCACCGTCGTCTCCGCCAAGCGCCCCGTGCACCCCGGCCCGTTCACCCTCGACGAACTGCACACCGACCCGGCCGTGCCCAACCCGCCCCGGCCGCAGGCGTCGCCGGCGACCTGGGACGGCATCTTCCAGCGGCTGGACCGGGCGCTGCACGCGTACCGCCGGGTCGCGCTGCGCCCGCTGCGCAAGGCGGCGCTGCGCAGTTGCGCCCGCTGGATCATCGAGCGCCAGGAGAGCGACGGCTGCTGGGGCGGGATCCAGCCGCCCGCCGTCTACTCGGTGATGGCGCTGCACCTGCTCGGCTACGACCTCGACCACCCGGTGCTCAAGGCGGGTCTGGAGTCGCTGGACCGCTTCGCGGTCTGGACCGACGGCGCGGAGAAGGCCGCGGCGGACGCCGACGGCGCGGGTGACACGGGAGACACCCGCGACGACGGCCCGGTCCGGATGATCGAGGCGTGCCAGTCCCCGGTCTGGGACACGTGTCTGGCGACCATCGCGCTCGTGGACGCCGGCGTGCCCGCCGACCACCCCCAGCTCGTCCGGGCCGCCGACTGGATGCTCGCGGAACAGGTGCTCGCCACCGGCGACTGGTCCGTACGCCGCCCCGGACTCGCCCCCGGCGGCTGGGCGTTCGAGTTCCACAACGACAACTACCCCGACACCGACGACACCGCCGAGGTCGTCCTCGCCCTGCGCCGCGTCGCCCACCCCGACCAGCCGCGCGTCGACGCCGCCGTGGAGCGCGCCGTGCGCTGGCTGTCGGGCATGCAGTCGAAGAACGGCGCCTGGGGCGCGTTCGACGCGGACAACACCTCGGTGCTCCCCAACAAGCTGCCGTTCTGCGACTTCGGCGAGGTCATCGACCCGCCGTCGGCCGACGTCACCGCACACGTCGTGGAGATGCTGGCCGGCGAGAAGCTCGGCGACGACCCGCACGCCCGCCGCGGCGTGGCCTGGCTGCTCGCCGAGCAGGAGGCGGCCGGCGGCTGGTTCGGCCGCTGGGGCGTCAACTACGTGTACGGCACGGGCTCCGCGGTGCCCGCGCTCGTCGCCGCCGGGCTGCCCACGTCGCACCCGGCGATCCGGCGGGCCGTCGCCTGGCTGGAGAGCGTGCAGAACGACGACGGCGGCTGGGGCGAGGACCTGCGTTCGTACCCGGATCCGGCGTGGATCGCCCGCGGCGACTCCACCGCCTCGCAGACCGGCTGGGCGCTGCTCGCGCTGCTGGCCGCCGGCGAGCACGCCAGCGCGGCCGTCGAGCGCGGCGTGGCCTGGCTGGCCCGTACCCAACTCCCCGACGGGTCCTGGGACGAGCCGCAGTTCACCGGCACCGGCTTCCCATGGGACTTCTCCATCAACTACCACCTGTACCGGATGGTCTTCCCGCTCACCGCGCTCGGCCGCTACCTGTCCGCGACAGCGGGGCTGACGCCGACCGCCGGTGACGGCCGGGGGGCCTGATGCCCGACACGCCCGCGCCGCTGCTCGTCGTCTGTGCGCTCGGCATCGAGCGGCGGGCGCTGGCCGCGGGCACCGGCAGCGCGGCCGGAGACGCGGGTCCGGCCGACGTGCTGCGCACCGGTATGGGCCCCGAGCGGGCCGAGCGGGCCGTGGCCCGCCGGCTCGCCGAGGAGCCGTTCCAGGACGCGCCCGTGATCGCCGCCGGCTTCTGCGCCGGGCTGCTGCCGGACATGCGCCCCGGCGACGTCGTCGTCGCCGACGCCGTACGGGCCGACCACCAGGGCGCCGAGACCACCGGCTGCCCGGACAACGGGCCGCTCCTCGACGCCCTCGCGCTCCTCGACGCCCGGGTGCACACCGGGCTGCTGCTGGGCACCGACCACGTCGTACGCGGCGCGGCCGGCCGCGCCCGGCTGCGCGAGCGCGGCGCGATCGCCGTCGACATGGAGTCCGCCGCCACCCTGCGCACGGCCGCGGCGGCCTCGCGGATACGCCCCGTTGCGGCCGTCCGGGTGGTCGTGGACGCGCCCGAGCATGAACTCGTCCGTTTCGGAACGCTGCGCGGCGGTCTTGCCGCGTACCGCGTGCTCAGCTCAGTTCTTCCTGCATTTTTCGAATGGCACCGTCATGTGATGATTCCCAGGAGGCGAACCTGATGGCCATGCCGCTGCGCCAGTCGCTCAAGGTTGCCGGTTATCTCTTCTCGCAGAAGACGCTCAAGCGACGGGAGAAGTTCCCCCTGATCGTGGAGTTGGAGCCGCTCTTCGCCTGCAACCTCAAGTGCGAAGGCTGCGGAAAGATCCAGCATCCCGCGGGGGTGCTCAAGCAGCGCATGCCGGTGGCCCAGGCGGTCGGCGCCGTGCTGGAGTCGGGCGCGCCGATGGTCTCCATCGCGGGCGGCGAACCGCTGATGCACCCGCAGATCGACGAGATCGTCAGGCAGCTCGTGGCCCGCCGGAAGTTCGTCTTCCTGTGCACCAACGCCATGCTGCTGCGCAAGAAGCTCGACAAGTTCACGCCCTCGCCCTACTTCGCCTTCGCCGTGCACATCGACGGGCTGCGCGAGCGGCACGACGAGTCGGTCGCCAAGGAAGGCGTCTTCGACGAGGCCGTGGCGGCGATGAAGGAGGCGAAGCGGCGCGGGTTCCGGGTCACCACGAACTCCACCTTCTTCAACACCGACACCCCGCAGACCGTCGTCGAGGTACTCGACTTCCTCAACGACGACCTCAAGGTGGACGAGATGATGATCTCGCCCGCGTACGCGTACGAGAAGGCGCCCGACCAGGAGCACTTCCTCGGCGTCGAGCAGACCCGCGAGCTGTTCCGGAAGGCGTTCGCCGGCGGCAACCGCAAGCGCTGGCGGCTCAACCACAGCCCGCTCTTCCTCGACTTCCTGGAGGGCAAGGTCGACTTCCCGTGCACGGCCTGGGCCATTCCCAACTACTCGCTCTTCGGCTGGCAGCGCCCCTGCTACCTGATGAGCGACGGCTACGTGCCGACCTACCGGGAGCTGATCGAGGACACCGACTGGGACAAGTACGGCCGCGGCCGGGACCCCCGGTGCGCCAACTGCATGGCCCACTGCGGCTACGAGCCCACGTCCATCCTCGCCACCACGTCGTCGCTGAAGGAGTCGCTGCGAGCCGCGCGGGAGACGGTGGGAGGCAACCGCAGCCGCGGGGAAGGGGAATGAGATGCCGCTCCTGGAGAGCATCGGCGGCCCCCACGACCTGAAGGCGCTGCCGCCGGAGCGGCTCGGCGAACTGGCCGCGGAGATCCGCGAGTTCCTCATCCACGCCGTCGCCCGCACCGGCGGTCACCTCGGGCCGAACCTCGGCGTCGTCGAGCTGACCCTCGCCCTGCACCGGGTCTTCGACTCGCCGGCCGACCGCATCCTGTGGGACACCGGCCACCAGTCGTACGTGCACAAACTCCTCACCGGCCGGCAGGACTTCTCCGGCCTCCGCGCCAAGGGCGGTCTGTCCGGCTACCCGTCGCGGGCCGAGTCCGAGCACGACGTCATCGAGAACAGCCACGCCTCCACCGTCCTCGGCTGGGCCGACGGCCTGGCCAAGGCCAACGAGGTGAAGGGCCGGAACGACGCGGTCGTCGCCGTCATCGGTGACGGGGCGCTGACCGGCGGCATGGCCTGGGAGGCGCTGAACAACATCGCCGCCGCCCGGGACCGCCCGCTGGTCATCGTCGTCAACGACAACGAACGCTCCTACTCGCCGACCATCGGCGGCCTCGCCGACCACCTCGTCACCCTGCGCACCACCGACGGCTACGAGCGCTTCCTGTCCTGGGGCAGGGAACTGCTCGACCGCACGCCGGTGGTGGGGAAGCCGCTGTACGACTCACTGCACGGCGCGAAGAAGGGCTTCAAGGACGCCTTCGCGCCGCAGGGCATGTTCGAGGACCTGGGGCTGAAGTACGTCGGCCCCGTCGACGGGCACGACATCGCCGCCGTCGAGTCGGCGCTGCGCCGCGCCCGGCGGTTCCACGGACCGGTCCTCGTGCACTGCCTGACGGAGAAGGGCCGGGGCTACCAGCCCGCGCTGGACGACGAGGCCGACCGCTTCCACACCGTCGGCGTCATGGACCCGTTCACCTGCGAGCCGGTCGCACCGCCCAGCGCGCCGTCGTGGACCTCGGTCTTCTCCGACGAGCTGGTGCGCATCGGCGCCGAGCGCGAGGACGTGGTGGCGATCACCGCCGCCATGCTCCACCCCACCGGGCTCGCCGCGTTCGCCGCGGCGTACCCCGGGCGGACCTGGGATGTGGGCATCGCCGAGCAGCACGCCGCGGTGTCCGCCGCGGGTCTGGCGACCGGCGGGCTGCACCCCGTCGTCGCGGTCTACGCCACGTTCCTCAACCGGGCCTTCGACCAAGTGCTGATGGACGTGGCGCTGCACCGCTGCGGCGTCACGTTCGTGCTCGACCGCGCCGGCGTGACCGGTCCTGACGGCGCCTCGCACCACGGCATGTGGGACATGTCGATCCTCCAGGTCGTCCCCGGCCTGCGCATCGCCGCGCCGCGCGACGCCGACCAGTTGCGCGCCCAGTTGCGCGAGGCCGTCGCCGTCGACGACGCGCCCACCGTCGTCCGCTTCCCCCGGGGCACGGTGGGCGATCCGATACCCGCGACGGCGCGCGTCGGCGGCATGGACGTGCTGCGCCGCGACGAGCGCGACGACGTGCTCCTGGTCGGCGTCGGCGCCATGGCCTCCGTCTGTCTGGAGGCCGCGGACCTGCTCGCCGGGCGGGGCCTGGGCTGCACCGTCGTCGACCCGCGCTGGGTCAAGCCGGTCGACGGGCACCTGCCGCCGCTGGCGGACCGGTTCGGCGTCGTCGCCGTGGTGGAGGACAACAGCGTCGGCTCGGGTGTCGGCGCCGCCGTCGCGCGGGCGCTGCGGGACGCCGAAGTCGACGTACCCTTGCGCACGCTCGGCCTGCCGGAGAAGTTCCTGCCGCACGGCAAGCGGGCCGAGGTGCTGGCCGAGGCCGGGCTGACCCCGGCCCGGATCGCCGCCGCCGTCGGCGGGGTGCCCGCCGCGAGGGCCGGGGAGCCGGTCCGTACGGGGGAACGTACGAGGGAGAGGGAAGAAAGCACCCGATGAGCTTCGACGTCGGGGCGCTGCTGGCCGAGCGCGGGGGAGAGCGCTACGACCTGCACGCCCGGTACCTCAACCACCAACTGCCGCGGATGCTGCACACGCTGGGCTTCGACAAGACGTACGTACGCGGCCAGGGCGCGTACTTCTACGACGAGGAGGGCCGGGACTACCTCGACCTCCTCGCCGGCTTCGGCGTCATGGGCCTGGGCCGCAACCACCCGGTGGTCCGCAAGGCCCTGCACGACGTGCTCGACCTGGACCTCGCCGACCTCACCCGCTTCGACTGCCAGCCGCTGCCCGGGCTGCTGGCGGAGAAGCTGCTGACGTACGCGCCGCACCTGGACCGGGTGTTCTTCTCCAACAGCGGCACAGAAGCGGTCGAGACCGCGCTGAAATTCGCCCGCTACGCCACCGGGAAGCCCCGCGTCCTCTACTGCGACCAGGCGTTCCACGGGCTGACCACCGGCTCGCTGTCCGTCAACGGCGTCGATGCGTTCCGCGACGGCTTCGCGCCGCTGCTGCCGGACACCGCGGTCCCGCTCGGCGACCTCGACGCGCTGGAGCGGGAGCTGCGCGCCGGGGACGTCGCGGCGCTCGTGGTCGAGCCGATCCAGGGCAAGGGCGTGCACGCCCCGCCGACCGGGTATCTGCGCGCGGCGCGGGAGTTGCTGCACAAGCACGGCGGGCTGCTCGTCGCCGACGAGGTGCAGACGGGCATGGGGCGTACCGGCGAGTTCTTCGCGTACCAGCACGAGGAGGGCGTGGAGCCGGACCTCGTCTGCCTCGCCAAGGCGCTGTCCGGGGGGTACGTGCCCGTCGGCGCCACCCTCGGCCGGGAGTGGATCTTCAAGAAGGTCTACTCGTCCATGGACCGCGTGCTGGTGCACTCGGCGAGCTTCGGCACCAACGCGCCCGCGATGGCCGCCGGGCTCGCCACCGTGCACGTACTGGAGGATCAGCGGCTCGTCGAGAACGCCCGGACCACCGGTGACCTGCTGCGCACCGAACTCGCCGGGCTGATCGACCGGTACGAGCTGCTGCACGACGTGCGCGGGCGCGGGCTGATGGTCGGCATCGAGTTCGGCAAGCCGGCGTCGCTGAAGCTGCGCGGTCGCTGGACGCTGCTCCAGGCCGCCCGCAAGGGGCTGTTCTCGCAGTTGATCGTCGTCCCGCTGCTGCAGCGCCACCGCATCCTCACCCAGGTCTCCGGCGACCGGCAGGAAGTCATCAAGCTGCTGCCGCCCCTGGTGATCGGGGAGGCCGAAGTGCGCCGGTTCCTGGACGCGTTCACGGCCGTGATGGACGAGGCGCACGCCGGCGGCGGACTGATCTGGGAGTTCGGCCGCACCCTGGCCAAGCAGGCGGTCTCCGGCCGCTGAACCGCCGGTTGTACGCTGCCGGGATGAGTGCGGACCCGGCGCAGACCACGGTACGGGCGGTGGGCGCCATGACGGCGCGCTGGGCGCGGGCCGTGGTGCGGGACGGCCGCCGCACGGTGTTCGCCGCCACGGGCCTGTGGCCGCCGGCGGCGCTGCTCGCCGGAACGGCGGCCGGGCCCGCCCGTGCGGAGCTGGCCGACGCCCTCGGCGTACCCGCGCACGACGCCGTCGCCGCCGGGCGCGAACTCCTCGCCTCGCTCGACGGGATGCCCGGCGTGGACGCCGCGCTCGGGCTCTGGGTCCGCGGCGACCGGATCGAGCTGCGGCCCGAGTGGGCCGGGCAACTGCCGCCCGGCGTACGCGGCCTGCTCACCGGCGACGCCGCGGCGGACCGCGCGGCGCTGGACGCCTGGGCCGCCACGCGCACCGACGGGCTGATCCCGGCCATGCCGGTGGCGCTGACGGAGCGGACCCGGCTGGTGCTGGCCTCGGCGCTGCTCGTACGGACCGACTGGGTCCTTCCGTTCCAGCAGCAGTGGACGGAGCGGCTGCGCCACGGGCCCTGGGCCGGGCGGCAGGTCAACGAGCTGCTGCACGCCCACGGCCGGACGGACCGGCTGCGCGTCGCCGCCACCCCGCTCGGCCCGGTGACCCTCTACGAGGTCGAGGGGGACAACGGCATCGACGTCCACCTTGCGCTCGGCCCCGAAGGCGCGCCCGGCGGCGAGGTCGTGGGCGCCGCCGTCGAGGCGGTCGCCGGCGGGTACGGCCTCACGCCCGGCGGCGAGTTGCCCGAGGGCAGGCCGGCGCCGGGGGTGGAGGTGACGTACCAGGTGTCGATGGACCCGGAGCCCCGGCTGGTCGTGCGCACCGTGCCGTTCACCGTGGCCGACGACCACGATCTGCTGGACCACCCGCGGCTGTTCGGCCTTGAGACCGCCTCCGACGACAGCCGCGGCCACTTCCCCGGGGTGACCGGCAGCGAGCCGCTGGCGGTCACGTCCGCGCGGCAGGCCGCGACCGCCACCTTCACGGCGCTCGGGTTCAGGGCCGCCGCGGTGACCGCGCTGGGCATGGCGGCGGCGGGGTTGCCGAGCCGGCGGGCGAAGCTCGTGCTGGCCCGCTACGACCGCCCCTTCGCGTTCGTCGCCGTGCACCGCGCCTCGGGGCTCGCGCTCGTCGCGGGCTGGGTCGCCGAGCCGGCGAAGGCGGCGCGCGAGTAGCGCCAGGGCCACTCGGGAGCCGCAGGGACGGCAGGGCAGCGCGGCGCAGCACGGCGGGCGGGACGGGCGCGGCTCTCAGGCCGTCAGCAGGTGCCCGCGCAGGCGGTCGCGGGTCGCGTCGCTCAGCGCCAGGGCTTCGCGGAAGTAGCGCTCGACGGTGCCCCAGCGCTCGGTGATCGTGGCGAAGGCCGCGCCGAGGTAGCTGGCCCGGGCGTCGAACAGCGGGCTGAGCAGCTCCATCACCTCCGGTGACGTGCCGCCCGGCGCCCCCTCGCCGCGCTGGACCCGGTAGCGCCGGTGCTGCGCATTGGACTCCAGGTAGTCCGCCTCGATCGCCTCCCGCTCGACGCCCACGGCCAGCAGCGCGAGTGCGACCGTCAGCCCGGCCCGGTCCTTGCCCGCCGCGCAGTGCAGCAGGGCCGGCGTGCCGCCGTCGGCCAGGGCGTGGAGGACCCTGGAGTGCTCCGTGTTGCGGTTGAGGATCATGGCGCGGTACGAGTCCTCCATGCGGGCCGCGGCCTGGCCGTCGCCGAGGATCGAGCGGAGCGTCGGTATGTCGCCGTCGCGGACCAGCTTCCAGAACTCCTTGCCCTCGGCCGGGTCGTTGAGCGGCACGTTGACGTTCCGTACGCCCGGCAGGTCGATGTCGGGGCCGTCGAGGCGGATGTCGGCGGCGTTGCGGAAGTCGAAGACCGTGTGCAGGCCGAGCGAGCCGAGGAAGACGGCGTCCTCGGCGGTGGCGTGAGCCAGGTGGCCGCTGCGGTAGAGCCGGCCGGGCCGGGTCTGCCCGCCGCCGGCGGCGGGCAGACCGCCGACGTCGCGGAAGTTGCGGACACCGGTCAGCTCCGGCTCGGTCGTCTGCGTCATCGGGGCTCCGTCATGTCGTCAGGTCGCGGCACTTCGACAGTACGACAAACGCACGCTGGACAAGGATCCTCTCCGGGTGCGATGTTGTGTATCTCTGTTGAGTTATGGGAGATGAGATGGTCGAGGTCGGTGGGAACGGTCGGATCTGGCTGCTGTCGGGGCCGCAGAGCAGCTACGCCCTGCGGCTGAACCGGCACGACGAGTTGCTGCACCTCCACTGGGGCCCGCGGCTCGCGCTCGCCGACGCCGAGGCGCTGGCCGCAGAACCGCTGCCGCGGTCCCGCTCCTTCGAATCGCGCCTCGACGGCCGCGAGGAGTACCCCGTCGAGGGCGGCCCGCGCTTCGTCCGGCCCGCGCTCGCCGTGCGTGCCGCGGACGTCGCCTCCAGACCGGGCAGCCGCGGCAGCGAGTGGGAGTTCCGCGGCGCCGAGACCGGGGACGACGTGCTCCGGCTCACCTTCCACGACCCCGTACACCGCCTCGCCGTCACCCTCCACTACCGCATGCGCGCCGGCGCCGACGTCCTCGAGCGCTGGGCCACCGCCGTCCACGAGGGCGGTCCCGACGACCCCGCGCTGGACCTGCTGCGGCTCGACTCCGCGGCCTGGACCCTGCCCCGCGCAGACCGCCGCCGGCTCTCCCACCTGCACGGCCGCTGGGCCGCCGAGAGCCTGCTCGCGCGCACCGAGCTGACCCCCGGCGAGACCGTCATCGGCAGCCGCCGCGGCCACACCTCCCACCGCCACCTGCCGTGGATCGCCCTCGACGACGGCACCGCGGGCGAGGAACACGGCGAGGTCTACGGCTGCGCCCTGGCCTGGTCCGGATCCTGGCGCATCGCCGTGCAGCAGCTCGACGACGGCGTCGTGCAGGCCGTCGGCGGCGCCGGGCACGACGACTCCGGACTGGTGCGGCTCGCGCCCGGCGAGTCGTACACCGCGCCCGTCTTCGCCGGCCTCTACACCGCCGGCGGCTTCGGCGCCGCGTCCCGCGCCTGGCACGCCTGGCAGCTCGCGCACGTCGTACCGGACGCGCACGTCCCCCGGCCCGTCCTCTACAACTCGTGGGAGGCCACCAAGTTCGACGTCGAGCTGGGCCACCAGCGCGAGCTGGCGCGGCGCGCCGCGGCGATGGGCGTGGAGCTGTTCGTCGTCGACGACGGCTGGTTCGGCGCGCGCACCCACGACCGGGCCGGGCTCGGCGACTGGACGCCCAACCCGGACCGCTTCCCCGACGGGCTGAAGCCGCTCGCCGACGAAGTCCACGGCCTCGGCATGCACTTCGGCATCTGGGTCGAGCCGGAGATGGTCAACCCCGACAGCGACCTCTACCGCGCCCACCCCGACTGGGTGCACCACCGGCCGGGCCGCCGGCGCACCGAGTTCCGCCACCAGCTGGTGCTGGACCTCGGCCGGCCCGAGGTCCGGACGTACCTGTGGGAACAGCTCGACGCCCTGCTGCGCTCCGCGCCCATCGACTACGTCAAGTGGGACTTCAACCGCTCCCTCACCGACCCGGGCGCGCACACCGACCCCTCCGTCCCGCACGTACAGGGGCTGTACGAGCTGCTGGACCGGCTGCGCGCCGCGCACCCGCACGTCGCCTTCGAGTCCTGCTCGGGCGGCGGCGGCCGGATCGACCTGGGCATCCTGTCCCGTACGGACCAGGTGTGGACCTCGGACAACACCGACCCGCTGGACCGGCTGCCCATCCAGCACGGCATCAACCAGATCCACCCCGCCCGGGTCACGGCCGCCTGGGTCACCGACAGCCCCAACGAGCAGATGCAGGACCGGGTCAGCAGCCTGCGCTACCGCTTCGTCAGCGCCATGGCCGGCGTGCTCGGCGTCGGCGGCGACCTCGCGCGCTGGGACGACGCGGAACTGGCGGAGGCCGGGCGCTGGGTGGAGCTGTACAAGCGCATCCGTCCGGCCGTCCAGCTCGGCCGGCTGTACCGGCTGCGGGAGCCGCAGGAGGGCCTGAGCGCGGTGCAGTACGTCCTCGGCGACGACTCCGCGCGCGCCGAGGAGGTCGTCGTCCTGGCCTGGCTGCAGGCCCAGCGCTACAACGAGCCGCTGCCGCCGCTGCGGCTCGCCGCGCTCGACACCGCCGCCGAGTACGAGGTGCTGGCCGGCGGCGAGCCCGGTGCGATGCTGCGCGGCGCGGTGCTCGCGCACCGGGGGCTGCACCCGGGGCTGGCCGGCGACCTCGACGCCACGGTGGTGCACCTGCGCCGCCGCTGACGGCCGCGCGAGGTGCGTGACCGCGCGGGCCGTCGCACAATGTGACGTGAGCGGGGGATCCCGACGGAGCGGAACCATGCGCTTCCACGACCGTACGGAGGCGGGCCGCGCGCTCGCCCGGCGGCTGCAGGACGACCAGGGCGCCGCCGGCCCCGAGCCGGCCGCGGACGCCGGGCCCGCGGCGGTGGTGCTCGCGCTGCCGCGCGGCGGCGTGCCGGTTGCGTACGAGGTCGCCCGCGCCCTCGACGCGCCGCTCGACGTCCTGCTCGTCCGCAAGATCGGCCACCCCTACCACCCCGAGTACGGACTCGGCGCCGTGGCGGGCGACGGCCCGCCGGTCTACGACCCCGCCGCGCTCGCCGGCGCCGGCCTCACCGAGGCCGACCTCGCGCCCGCCGCCGAGCGGGAGCGCGCCGAGCTGCGCCGCCGCGCTGCGGTCTACCGGGGCGGCCGGCCGGCGCCCGCACTCGCCGGCCGCTGGGTCGTCGTCGTGGACGACGGGCTCGCCACCGGCGCGACCGCCCGCGCGGCGCTGCGCGCGGCCCGGGAGGCGGGTCCCGCCCGGCTCACGCTGGCCGTGCCCGTGGCGTCGCCTGCCGGGCTGCGGGCCGTCAGCGGAGAGGCGGACGATGTGACGTGTCTGTACGCGCCGGGGGACTTCGGCGCGGTCGGACTCTGGTACGACGACTTCGAGCAGCTTACGGATGCCGATGTGCTCGAACTGCTCGGTAATGGCTGAAATCCGGTCGGAACCAGACTGCTGAGTGGCTGTCAACTAGCGTGAAAACGGCGTTGGTTGGACATGCTGAGAACTTATGCCAGCGGCAAGCGGAGCCCACTAGGCTGCTTGCGATGCTCAGTGTGACCACTCGGCGTCACACCGTCGTTCGACCCTGAGGACGCTCATGGATCCAGCGGGACCCGCCACCGGCCGGCGGACGGGATTCGTCCGCTGGTGGCTGATACCCACCGCCGTCGTGGTCGTGAGCACGGCCATCGCCCTGCCGCTCGTCTCCGCCGACGCGCGCACGCCCGTCGCCGTGTGCGGCGTCGTCGCCGCCCTCGTGGTCGCGTTCGCCGCCTTCGAGGCCGAGCGCCGCGGGCGGGCCGCCGGCGAGCTGTACGCCGGCCACGCCGACCAGCAGGCCGCGTGGGAGCGCCGGCTCGCCGCCCAGGAGGCCGAGATGGTGCGGCTCGCGGGCCTGCTGCCGCAGGCCGTCGCGCGGCTGCAGCGGGGCGAGTACGCCGAGGACGTGCTCAGCGGCATAGGGGCGGAGAAGTCGCTGACCCCGCAGGTGCGCGCCGCCCACGCGGCGGCGCTGCGCGCCGTCGTCGAAGCGGTGCAGAACGCCGAGGACCTGCGCGTCTCCGCCGAGCGCGGCTTCGTCAACATCGCCCGGCGGGTGCAGGCCATCATCCACCAGCAGGCGCGCAGCCTGCGGGAGATGGAGGACCGGCACGGCCGGCGGCACGAGTTCTTCGCCGACCTGCTCAAGCTCGACCACGGCACCGCGCTGGTCGGCCGGCTCGCCGACAGCATCGCCGTGCTCGGCGGCGACCGCCCCGGCCGCCAGTGGGGCAAGGCCATCGCCCTGTACAGCGTGCTGCGCGGCGGCATGTCCCGGATCATCGACTACCAGCGCGTCGAGCTGCACCCCGTGGCCGAGGTCGCCGTCGTCGGCTCGGCCGTCGAGCCGCTGATCCACGCCGTCGCCGAACTCCTCGACAACGCCACCCGCTACTCGCCGCCGCACGCCAAGGTCCACCTGTCCGCCACCGAGGTGCAGTCGGGCGTCGCCATCGAGATCGAGGACGGCGGCGTGGGCCTGAGCGAGGAGGCGCGCGAGCGCGCCGAGCGCATGCTCGCCGACGCCCAGGCCGGCATCGACCTCAACGACCTCGGCGAGACCCCGCGGCTCGGGCTCGCGGTCGTCGGCCGGCTGGCGCAGACGTACGACTTCCGCGTCTCGCTGCGCCCGTCCGCGTACGGCGGCGTGCGCGCGGTGCTCGTCGTGCCGCAGGTCCTGCTCACCACCACGCCCGCCACCGGCACCGCCCACGGCATCGGCGCCACCTCCGGGCCGCGCCCGCTGCGCAACTCCACGCCGGCGCCGGCCGGGGTCGAAGGCAGCCCCGACGCGCGCGCGGGGCTGCCGCGCAGCCGGGACCGGGTGCCGCCCGTGCAGCCGGCGGGCCCGCAGCCCTCGCCGCCCGCGCACGCCGACCCGGTCGCCGGCAGCCTGCCGCAGCGCCGCCGCCGGGCCCCCGCCGTGCCGCCCGCCGCCCCGGCGGCCGGTGAGCACGCGCCGGGACGGCGTACGGCCACCGCGTACCCGCCCGGGACCGAGAGCGGCGGCGCGGAGAACCGCGGCGTCGAACCGGGCCTGTGGCTCGGCGACTTCACCCGCGGTCTTGAAGGCGAGCCGCAGGCCGGGGACGCCGCCGCGGACAAGCCGGCGGAACCGGGCGGATCCGCGGCCGGCGCGGATGCGGCGGCGGAGATACACCCGGGCGGCTCCGGCCGCTCCGGGCGCGTCGACGGAGCAGCGGAACCGTCGAATCCATCATCGGGCGAGGAGGACTGACGTGGCGCAGCGAGCGGACATGGACTGGATGCTCCGGGATCTGGCCGAGAGCGTCCCCGAGACCCGGCACGTCGTGGTCCTGTCCTCGGACGGGCTGCGGATGGCGCAGCACGGCACGGAGCCGGACACGGCCGACCGGCTCGCCGCCGCCTGTGCCGGGCTGCAGAGCCTGGCGAAGTCGATCGCCAGCGTGTTTCCGCACAGCAACGGCAAGATGCGGATGCTGGTCATCGAGGTCAGCGGCGGCTTCTTCTATCTCATGGCCGCGGGCGCGGGAGCGTATCTGGCGGTCGCGGCCGACGAAGGAGTCGACGCCGGCCTGATGGGGCAGCGAATGCGCGATCTCGTCGCACGCATAGGGGCACATCTGACAAGCCCACCGCGGAGCGACGGACAGGCCATATGAAAGAAGCGGACCACGAGTGGCACGACGACGGTCCCGAACGGCTCTACGTCATCACCGGCGGGCGCAGCGGCACCGCCGTCCAGGGCGCACTCGACCTGGTCACCCTCGTCATCTCCCGGGCGCAGCCGGCGCCCGGGATGCAGCCCGAGCGCGCGGCCATCATCCGGCTGTGCCGCGCGCCGCTGTCCGTGGCCGAGCTGACCGCCTACCTGCGCCTGCCCTTCAGCGCGGTGGCGGTGCTCGTCGCGGACCTGATGGCGCAGGGTGCGGTCGAGACCCGCTCTTCCGTGCCGCCCGTGGCAGACCTGCGACTCCTCGAGGAAGTAATGCATGGACTCGAACAGCTTTGACGCCGTCGTGGGTCCGCGCAGCGAGGACCTCCTGCCGGCCTCCGCGACGACGTCGGTCAAGGTCGTGGTCGTGGGCGGGTTCGGCGTCGGGAAGACGACGATGGTCGGCGCGGTCAGCGAGATCGAGCCGATGACGACCGAGGAGACGATGACCCGGGCCGGCGAGGGGGTGGACCACCTCGCCGGCGTGCCGGACAAGAGCGAGACGACCGTCGCCATGGACTTCGGCCGGATCAGCCTCAACGAGCGGCTGGTGCTCTACCTGTTCGGCGCGCCCGGCCAGCAGCGCTTCTGGTTCCTGTGGCAGGGGCTCTTCGAGGGCGCGCTCGGCGCCGTGGTCCTGGTCGACACCCGCCGGCTCGAAGCCTGCTTCGACGTGCTGGGCCGGCTGGAGGAGGGCGCCGTGCCGTTCCTCGTCGCCGTCAACCGCTTCCCGGACGCCCCGCAGCACTCCCTCGACGAGATACGGGCCGCGCTCGACCTGCCCGAGCACGTGCCGCTCATCACCTGCGACGCGCGCGACCGGGACTCCTCACGCAGCGTCCTGAAGTCCCTGGTGCGCTTCCTGCACTCGATCGCCCTGACCACCGAGGCGTCGTAACGGGCAGGGGCCGTACGGCGGGAGCGCGGCCGGCCCCGCCGCGAGAGGTACCAACCGAGCCCGTGCGCCCCTATGTTGGTGCGGCCCCCCACGCGTCGCTCAGGACACAGGCACCGCATCACTGGGAGGCCCCTTGTCTCGTTTCGCCAGCACCCCGGGTTTCAGCCGCCGCCGTTTCCTCGCGCTCGCGTCAGGGGTGTCCCTGGCCGCCGCGCTGCCCGTCGCCGCCCTGTCCGCCGCGCCCGCCTGGGCCGAACCCCGCTTCCGCGGCGACCCGTTCGCCCTCGGCGTCGCCTCCGGCGACCCGGCGCCGGACGGGGTCGTGCTGTGGACCCGGCTCGCGCCCGAGCCGCTGGCCGCGGACGGCCGGGGCGGGATGCCCGGGTACCAGGTGCCGGTGCGCTGGCAGATCGCCGAGGACCCGCGGTTCATGCGGGTCCGGCGCTCGGGGTTCGAGATGGCGGTGCCGGAGCTGGGGCACTCCGTGCACGCCGAGGTCCGGGGGCTGGAGCCGGACCGGGAGTACTGGTACCGCTTCCGCACCGGCGGGCACGTCAGCGCCGTCGGGCGCACCACGACCGCGCCGGCCGCGGACGCCGCCATCGCCTCGATGTCCTTCGCCTTCGTCAGTTGCCAGAACTACCCCGACGGCCACTTCACCGCCCTGCGCCACCTCGCCGCGGAGGACGTCGACGTCGTCGTCCACCTCGGCGACTACGTCTACGAGGGCAGCGGGCAGGGCACCATCGGCCGCGGCCACCTGCCCGCGCACGAGCTCCGCACGCTCGCCGACTACCGGGTGCGCTACGGCCAGTACAAGCTGGATCCCGACCTGCAGGCCGAGCACGCCGCCCACCCCTGGATCGTCGTGCTCGACGACCACGAGGTCGACAACAACTGGGCCGACGGCCTCGACGGCAACGACGTCGGCGGCGCCGAGTTCGCGGCCCGCCGTGCCGCCGCCTTCCAGGCGTACTACGAGAACCTGCCGCTGCGCCGCTCCTCCCTGCCCGCCGGCCCGCACATGCAGCTCTACCGCCGGCTGCCCTACGGCACCCTCGCCCAGTTCCACGTCGTCGACACCCGGCAGTTCCGCGACAACCAGGCGTGCGGCGACGGGCGGCAGTTCGACTGCGACGAGCGGCTCGACCCGGAGCGCACCATGCTCGGCGCGGAGCAGGAAGCCTGGCTGCTCGACGGGCTGGCCCGGTCCCGTACCACCTGGGACGTGATGGCCAACCAGATCATGACCATGCAGGGCGACTCCGCCGAAGGCATCGAGCAGGCGTTCGGCATGGACACCTGGGACGGGTACGCCGCCGCGCGGCAGCGCCTCTTCGACGGCGTCGAGAAGCGCGGCATCGGCAACTTCGTCGTCGTCACCGGCGACGCCCACCGCAGCGTGGCCGCCGACCTCAAGCACGACTTCGACGACCCCGCCTCGGCCACCGTCGGCGTCGAGTTCCTCGGCACCTCCGTCTCCTCCGGCGGCAACGGCTCGGACCAGGACGAGTGGGGCCGGGTCTGGCTGCAGGAGAACCCGCACATGAAGTTCCACAACGTCCAGCGCGGCTACGGCGTCTGCGAGGTGACCCGCGAGCACTGGCGCACCGACTACCGCGTCGTCCCGTACGTCGCCACTCCCGGCGCCCCGGTCCTCACCCGCGCCCGTGTCTACGTCGCGGCGGGCGTGCCGGGCATCCAGGAGGTGGAGCAGCCGGGGCTCGCGCAGCCCTGAGCCGGAGCCCGGGCAGCGGGACGCGGCGGGCGGCGCCGAGACCGGCGCCGGGCACGCAAAAGCGGGTGCATTCGCGCGCGGCGGCGGTGCAGGGTGGGGCATGAGCTGGATCACGACGCACGACCTCGACGCCTTCACCGCCGCCGCCGGGCCGTTCCTGCGGGCGCAGCCCGCGCCGCACACCGTGCTGCTGACGGTCACCGCCTCGCTCGCCGCCGCCGGCCTCGACCGGTACGGCGACGAGCCACCGGAGTTCGGCTGGTGGCAGGGCCCGGACGGACAGGTGGCCGGGGCCTTCCTGGCCACGCCGCCGTACCCGCTGCTGCTGGGCCGTATGCCGCAGGCCGCCGCCGTCGCGCTGGCCGGGCTGCGCGCCGAGGCCGGGCTGCCGATCTCCGGCGTCAATGCCGGGTGCGAGGCGGCCGAGGCGTTCGCCGCCGCCTGGACGGAGCGCACCGGCACGGCCGGCACCGTGGCGGAGCGGCACCGGCTGTACCGGCTCGGGGAGCTGATACCGCCAGAACCGGCGCCGTCCGGGCACGCCAGGGTCGCGACCGAGGACGACCGGGAGCTGCTGACCGACTGGACCAGGCAGTTCACCGCGGAGGCCGGCGGCGGTGCCGGCGACCCGGTCCGCGCCGTGGCCGACCGGCTCTCCTTCGGCGGCGCGACACTCTGGGAGGACGGCGGCCGGCCCGTGTCGTACGCCGGCATCAGCCGCACGATCGCCGGCACGGCCCGCGTCGCGCCCGTCTACACCCCGCCGCCGCTGCGCCGCAGCGGCTACGCGGCGGCCGTCACCGCCGCCGTGAGCCGCGCGGCGCTGGCCGCCGGCGTCCGCGACGTGCTCCTCTTCACCGATCTCGCCAACCCCACCAGCAACGCGCTGTACCAGCGCCTGGGCTACGTGCCCGTGGAGGACCACCTCGTGATCACCTTCGGCGGCTGATCCCTCCGGCGGCTGATCTTCTTCCGCGGATGATCTGGTGTCCCGGGCCCCGGCGGGAGAGGCTGGAGCCGGGAAGCAGACCGATCGCGAGGAAGGCGAGCCGCATGCACTCCGACCACCTGCAGGCCGCGGACGGCACCCCCGTCGCCGCGTACACCTGGCTGCCCGACAGCGGCCGGCCGCGGGCCCTCGTGCAGATCGTGCACGGCGCCGCGGAGCACGGACTGCGCTACGACCGGTTCGCCCGCTACCTCGCCGCCCACGGCTACGGCGTCGTCGCCTCCGACCACCGGGGCCACGGCGCCACCGCCGCCGCCACCGGGTACGGGGTCACCGGCACCGGCGACGCCGACCCCTGGCGCACCGCCGTCGGCGACCTGACCGCCGTCGGCGACCGGCTGCGCGCCGCCCACCCCGAGCTGCCCTTCGTCCTCCTCGGCCACAGCATGGGCTCGATGCTCGCCCGCGACTACGCGCAGGAGCACGGCGAGGGGCTTTCCGGCCTCGTGCTCACGGGCATCCTGCGCAGCCTGCCCGGCGTGGAGACCGAGAGCGCGGTGCGCCGGCTGGCGGGGGAGGCCGCCGAGCGCGGGCGCGGCGGGCTCTCGGACTTCGTCCCCGAGATCTTCGCGTCGTTCAACGACCCGTACGAGCACCGCACCGGCTTCGAATGGCTCTCCCGCGACACCGCCGAGGTCGACGCCTACGTCGCCGACGAGCGCTGCGGCTTCCCGTTCGACGTCGCGCTGTCGCTGGGCTGGGTGCTCGGCACCCGGAAGATCAACGACCCGTACAACGTGGCCCGGATCCCGCTCGACCTGCCCGTGCACATCGCCGTCGGCGACCAGGACCCGTGCAACCAGGGCCTCACGCACGTCGCCGAGCTGCTGGAGGACTTCCGCTACGCGGGCCTGCGGGAGCCGACCTGGCACGCGTACCCCGGCGCCCGCCATGAGATCCTCAACGAGACGAACCGCGACGAGGTCCAGGCCGATCTGCTCGACTGGCTCGACAAGCACGTGTGACCGACGGGGGAGCACCGATGACCCTCACCGCCGAGGACGTACGCAAGACCGCCCTGGCGCTGCCGCAGACCGCGGAGAAGCTGGCGTGGGGCATGCCCACCTTCCGGGTGAAGGGCAAGATGTTCCTCACCCTGCCCGAGGACGAGACGTCGTTCGCGGTGCGCTGCCCCAAGGTGGAGCGGGACGAACTGGCGCTGGCGGAGCCGGAGAAGTTCTGGATCGCCGACCACGAGGCGTCGTTCGCCTGGGTGCGGGTGCGGATCGCGGCCCTGGACGACCGCGACGAGCTGCAGATCATCGTCGCCGACTCCTGGCGCCAGGCGGCGCCTCCCGGGCTGCTCGCGGAGCACCCGGAGCTGGCCGGCGAGTCCTGAAGGACCGGGGCGCGCACGTCAGGCGGCGCTCTGCGCCCCGGCCGGCACCGCGGCCGACGCACCCGTGAACGCCGCGATCCGCTCGCGCAGCGACGCCGGGTCCAGCTCGTGGGCGCGCAGGTGCTCCGGGACCGTGCCGTAGCGCCGCAGCTCGCGCCGCGCGGTGCCAAGACCCAGCACCCGGTGCGGCACGTCGGCCAGCGCGTCGTTCGCGTACGCCGTGGAGGTGCCGGCGAGGTAGGGCTCGACGAGGACGACGTCCGCCGCCCGCGCCGCGCCCACCGCGGCCCGCAGCGCGGCGGCGTCGAAGGGGCGCACGGTCGTGGCGTACAGCACCGTCACGTCCAGTCCCTCGGTCGCGGCCAGCACGTCGTCGAGCAGCGGGCCGACCGCCACGACCACGCCGGAGCGGCCCTCGCGCACGGTCAGGAACCCCCCGCCGGTGACCGGCCGCCCCGTCGTGTTCGTCTGCCCCGTGAGCCGCACGTACACCTTGTCGTCGCCCGCGGCGACCGCGTGCCGCAGCAGCGTTTCGGCCTCGTCCGGATGGCCCGGCACGTGCACCGTCCAGCCGTCGAGGGTGTCCAGCAGCGCCACGTCGCCGGGCGCCATGTGGGTGTAGCCGCCGGCCGGCCAGTCGTACGAGCCGTAGGCGCTGACCAGCACCGCACCCGCGTCCTGATGCCCGAGGTCGAGCTTGACCTGCTCGAAGGGGCGCTCGACGAGGAAGCTGGCGAAGGTGTGCAGGACCGGGCGCATCCCGGCCAGGGCGAGCCCGCCGCCGACACCGACGAGCAGTTGCTCGCGGATGCCGAGGTTGAGCACGCGGTCGGGGTGGCGCCGCTGTGCGGCGGCGAAGCCGTCGGAGCCGATCTCGGCGAGCACGACGGCCAGCCGGGGGTCCTCGTCCAGCAGCCGGGAGGTGACGGAGGCGAAGCGCTCGCGCATGGTGTCCATGGTCGGGTGTCCTTTCCAGATGCGAAGTGGCGCGGGTCTCTCAGGCGTACGCGGGCTCGACGCGGGCGACGACGGCGCGCGCCTGCCCGGGGTGCGGGGCGGTGAAGGCGGCGTACAGCGCCTCGTGGTCGCGGCCGTCGACGGTGGCGGTGGACCAGCCGGCGGCCTCGAAGCGGGCGGCGATGCCGCCGGGGAGCGCATGGGTCGCGGAGGCGTTGTCGATGACGAGGGCGTGCAACCGGTCCAGGCCGGTGGCGCCGGCGTAGGCGAGGGCCTCGTGGTTGCTGCCCTCGTCCAGCTCGGCGTCGCCGACGAGCACCCACACGCGCGGGTCCTGGCCCGGCCGGCCGTACCGCCCCCGGGCGCGCAGCCCGAGCGCGGTGCCGACGGCCAGCGGCAAGCCGTGGCCCAGCGAGCCGCTGCCGATCTCGACACCGGGCAGGAGCGTGCGGTCCGGGTGGTGGCCGAGCGGCGAGTCGTACGAGCCGAAGCCGGGCAGCCAGTCGGCGGGCAGGAAGCCCTTGGCCGCGAGCACGGCGTAGTACGCCATCGGGCCGTGGCCCTTGGAGAGCAGGAACCGGTCGCGGCCGGGCGCGTCCGCGGTCGCGGGGGTCACCCGCAGCACGCGGTCGTAGAGGACCCACAGGGCGTCGAGGGTGGAGGTGGCGGCGGGGCCGTGCTTCTCGTCGCCGGTCATCAGGCCCATGAGGCGCGGCAGATCGTCGTAGCCGGCGGGCGGCTGGCGGGATGCGGAGGTGGTCGTCGTCATGTGTCCACCGTGCAACCTGAACAATGGTTCAAGTCAACGACGGCAGGTCACCCGCGGTCCCGGCAGGGCCGGTGCCGGCTCAGGGCGTCCGGCGCAGCCGGACCAGGGCATCGATCGCGTCCTTCGCCGGCCCCGCCTCCTGCGCCACGGGCCGGCGCACCCGCTCGGCGCGTACGGGCTCCAGCGGCGCGTCCGCCAGGTCCGCCAGCACGTCCTGCGCGGTGAACAGCACCCGCGCGTCCTGCGGCCCGCCCGTGCCCTCCGTCAGGTTCGCCGTGTCGTGCCCGACGACCAGCAGCTCGCCGCCGCCGGTGAGCGCGGCGGCGGCGCGCCGCAGCACCCGGCGCCGCTCGGCGCCCGGCAGGTGCAGATACGCCACGACCACCAGCTCGTACGACGTCTCCTCGGGCGCGTACCGAAGCAGGTCGGCCCGTACCCACCGGATCCGCTCCGCGGCCTCGGGCCCCAGCTCGGCCGCCAGGCGCCGGCCCCGCTCCAGCGCGACCTGCGAGAAGTCCACCGCCGTCACCCGCCAGCCGCGGGCGGCGAGCCACAGCGCGTTGCGCCCCTCGCCCGCGGCCAGGTCCAGGGCTCGCGCGGGCGTGATCTCCGCCACCTCGCGGGCCACCCAGCGGTTCGGCTCACCGCCCCAGACAAGGTCATTCGCGGCATAGCGTTCGTCCCAGGCGCCACTGTCCATAAACCTGATCGCTCCCCGCTGCGTCTAACGAGTAGGAGATCACGTTCTCACAGCCGGGCGGAGGATCCGAGATGACCAGTCACCAACCCCACCAGCAGCATGCAACCGCGCTTGTGCCCGTGTGCCCGCGCTGCGGTCGCGTCCGCTGCATCTGCCCGCCCATGGCGGCCGCCTGAGCGGCCGCCATGGGCTCGCCCCACCGGGGTTCAGGGGTGTTTGCGCTGGTGCCCGAAGCGCACGCCGTCCAGCTTGAATCCGTGCACGGTGGGATCGACCCGGCGCTGCGCCGCGCGGCGCTCCGGAGCCGACTCGATCACCGGCTCCGGCTCGCCCGCGGCGGCGATCCGCGCCAGCAGGCGCGCACGCAGCCCGTCGGCGAGCGCGCGGTGCGAGGTGAGCCCGACAAGGTTGTCGAGCTCCCACGGGTCGTGGGCCAGGTCGTACAGCGCCGTCTCGACGTACCTGCTGCCGGAGCGGGTGCGCCAGCCGTCGGCCTCCGGGTCGACGACGTAGTACTTCCACCGTGAGGTGCGCAGCGCCCGTCCGCACTCGGACTCGCTGACCTGGACGAAGACGTCCTCCGGCCAGTCGGCACCGGGATCGCGGACCAACGGCAGGAAGGAGCGTCCGTGCATCTCCTCCGGGACGTCGAGCCCCGCGGCGTCCAGGAGGGTCGGCGGCAGGTCAAGGGTGCTGACGGGGGCGTCGAGCACCCGGCCGCCGTCGAAGCCGGGGCCGTGCAGGGCCAGCGGCACCCGGATAGAACCGTCGTGGCAGGAGCGCTTGTACTCGGAGTTGCGGGTACGGAAGTGGCTGCCGTGATCAGAGGTGAACGCCACGATCGTGTCGTCGAGCAGGTCCATGCTGCGCAGCGCGTCCAGCAGCCGGCCCAGGCCCTCGTCGACGCGCCGGATCTGGCCGCAGTAACCGGCGATGTGCCGGTGCGCTGTGCTGCCCGGGGAGGCTCCGGCAGACAGCGCGGCCAGGTCCGGCGGCAGCCAGCGGCCGGTGTAGCGCTCCTCGTAGCCGTCGGGGGCCGGATAGTCGTCGACCTCGTTCTGGTGGTGCGGCTCGATGAGGGACAGGAAGAGGAAGAACGGCTCGTCGTGGTGGTCCGCGGCGAACCGGATCGCCGCGTCGAACAGCGCGTCGGAGCGGTAGCCGGGCAGCCGCACCGGGTCGCCGTCCTCGTCGTAGAGCACCGTGCGGTACGCGTCCGAGGTGAACTCCAGGACGTTGGCGGCCAGCCAGTGCTGGTAGCCGCCGCGGTCCTCCGGCGGCACCGGGTCCTCGCCGGCCAGGTGCCACTTGCCGATGTACCCCGTGGTGTAGCCCGCGGCGCCGAAGTGGTGCGCGAGCGTACGGGCGTCGCGCGGCAGCGGGATCCCGTTGCGGAAGCAGCCGGTGTCGGTGGGCCACCGGCCCGTCTGCAGCGCCGCACGGGCCGGCGCGCAGACGGGCTGCGGGGTGATCGCTGCCGACGCGTACGTGCCCGAGCGGGCCATCCGGTCGAACGCGGGCGTGAGGCCGAGCGGGTTGCCGCCCGCGCCCGTGGTGTCCCAGCGCTGCTGGTCGGTGAAGACGACGATGACATGGGGACGCCGCTCGGGCATCGGGGTCCTTTCCGCACGGTGGGTGCCGGTCACTTCAGGCCGGTCAGGGTGATACCGCGGACGAAGTAGCGCTGACTGAAGATCAGCAGCAGGGCCGTCGGCACGAACATGATGACCGACCCGGCCGCGGTGAGGTGCCAAAGCTGGAACTGCTCGGCGCTGAACTGGGTGAGCCCCACCGGGATCGTGCGCATCTTCTCCGAGGTCGTCGCCACCAGCGGCCAGAGGAACTCGTTCCACTGGAAGACGAACGTGAACAGGCCCAGCACGGCCAGCGCCGGCTTGCACTGCGGCAGGATGATCCGCCAGTAGATGGTGAACTCGTTCGCCCCGTCCACCCGGGCGGCGTGGATGAGGTCGTCCGGGATGGGCTGGATGAACTGCCGCATGAGGAAGATGCCGAAGCCGTCCATCAGGAACGGCACGATGAGCGCCTGGTAGCTGTCCAGCCAGCCGAGGTCGGACATCATCACGTACAGCGGGATCATGCGGACGAAGAGCGGGATCATCAGGGTGGCGAGGATCGCGATGAACAGCGTGTTCTTGAACGGGAAGTCGAACTTGGCGAACACGTAGCCCACCAGCGGGTCGAAGATCAGGTGGGAGACCGCGATCGCGCCCGCGACCACCAGGGAGTTGATGATGAAGTTGCCGAACGGCGCCTCCTCGAACAGCGTGCTGTAGTTGCCCCACTGCGGGGAGTCCGGCCAGAGCACCGACTCCGCGGACAGCATCTCCGCCTCGGTCTGCAGCGACAGCGAGACCACGTAGACCAGCGGCACGACGGTGATCAGACTGGCGATGGTGAGCAGCAGGTAGGCGATCGCCTTGGACGCCCTGGCGGTCATCAGTACTGCACCTCCCGCTTCCGGCCGATACGTAGCTGCAGCAGTGTGAACGCCACGATGACGAGCAGCAGGAGCACCGAGAGCGCGGAGGCATAGCCGAAGTTGCGGGCGCGGAACGCCAGCTCGTACACGTGGAAGACGAACAGGTCAGACGCCTCGCCGGGACCGCCGCGGGTGATGATGTACGCCTGCCCGAACGCCTGCAGCCCGGTGATCACGGCCATCACGGAGACGAACAGCGTGGTCGGGGTGAGCAGCGGCACGGTGATCCGGCGGAACTGCTGCCAGCGGCTGGCGCCGTCGACCTTGGCGGCCTCGTAGTAGACGTCGGGGATCCCCTGCAGCCCGGCCAGGAAGAGGATCATCGTGTGCCCCGTGGTCATCCACAGCGTCACCGCCACGATGGTGGCCACCGGGTGGGTGTTCAGCCACTCCTGGGTGGGCAGGCCGAGGTCCGACAGGATCCGGTTGAGGATGCCGAGTTCGGGGTCGAGGATGTTGCGCCACATCAGGCCGACCACGGCGATCGAGGTGAGGTACGGCACGAGCAGCGCGAGCTTGAACGCCAGGCTGCCGCGCAGCCGCTGGTTGATCAGCACCGCCAGGCCCATGCCGAGCGCGATGGCGCCGACCGTCGTGCCGACGGCGAACTGGAGCGTGACCTTGAAGGCGTTGCGCGCCTGCGGGTCCTCGAAGGCGTTGGTGTAGTTGTCCACCCCGGCGAACTCGTCGGTCCGCTGGCCCGTCAGCATGCTGGTGTTGAGGATGTCGGCGATCGGGTAGTAGAAGAAGATTCCGAAGAAGATGAGCGCCGGCGCCAGGAACAGATACGCGGTCCGCGCCTGGCGCCGGGCGATCGGTGAGCGCTTGGAGCGCCTCGTGCGCTGCGGGAGCTTCACGGGCTCCGCAGGCTGGGTGAGTTCTGCCGGCGTTGCCATGTGCACTTAGCCCTTGAGGATGTTCTTGGCCGCGTCGTCGTAGGCGGCGAACGCCTCCTCGGCGTCGGTCCCCTCGATCAGCATGCTCTCGTAGAGCGTCTTGTAGATGTCCTCCAACTCGCCCGCCTTGCCGGTGGTGTAGACGCCAGAGCGGAACTCCTCCGCGTACGGCAGCCCCTCGGTGAAGGGCTTGACCTCCGGGTTCTCCAGGACCGCCGACTGCTTCGCCCACGACTTGCGCGGCATCAGCATGCTGGCCTGCTCCGTCGCCGCGGTCTCGGTCTTCAGCGCCGTGATCCGCTTGATGAAGTCCCACGACAGATCCGGGCTCTTGGCCTTCGCGGGGATGAACAGCGTGGTGCCGCCGGCGATCGTCGACTGCCGCTTGCCCGTCAGCGCCTGCGCGATCCCGTAGTCCAGATCGGGGTTGGACTCCTTGATGATCGGGATGTCCCACGGGCCGGTGAGGATCATGGCGGTGCGCTCGGCCGCGAAGAACTTCGCCGCGCGGGTCACGTCGAGGGCGGTCGTGGGCTTGGGGGAGACCTTGTGCTTGTGGACGAGGTCCTGCTGGAACCGCATCGCCTCCATGGCGGCGGCGCGCGGCTGCAGCAGCTTGCCGCTGTCCGCGTCGTACTCGTGCACGCCGTTCTGCAGCATCCACGGGTAGGAATAGCTGAGCCCGTCGTTGAGCACGGTGCCGCTGACGTCGCCGTCGGTCAGCTCCCGGGCCGCGGCGAGGAAGTCGTCCCAGGTGGTGGGCGGTTCGATGCCCGCGTCGTCGAGCATCTTGCGGTTGTAGAAGAGCAGCGTGCAGGTGTAGTGCATCTGGATGCCGTACACCTGGCCGTCGTGGGTGTTGTCGGCGACGGCGACCTCCAGCCAGTCGTCCGGGAAGCCGATCTCCGCGCCGTCCTTGTCGATGTACTTCTGCAGCGACAGCGCGTCCCCGCTGAGCGCGAACTCCTGCACCCAGCTGCCCGGCTCCTCCACCACGTCCGGCACGTTCCCGGACTGGAGGTCGGAGACGAGCTTGGTGCGCAGGTCCTCCCACTGGAACTTCTGCAGCTCCACGGTGACGTCGTGGTCCTTCTCGAACTGGGCCACGACGTCCTTGTACGCATCGAACTCGTGCGCGTTGTTCCAGTAGGCGAGGAACGTGCCGCCCCCACCGCCGCCGCCCGACTCGGCCTCGGGCGCGCCCGAGCCGCAGGCGGCCAGGGGGAACGCCGCGGCGACACCGCCGGCGACGCCCAGCATCCTGCGCCGGGTCATCCACGGACCGTTGCTGGCTGGCCTTGCTGACATGCGGGTGCTCCTCTCGCCGTGCATTCGGTTGGTCGCGCGCTCGTCGCACGCGCGCTCGTTCACGCCGACTCCCTGGGTATGAAGGACCAGGGCAGGACGACCTCGCGGGCCGCCGGCGGCTCCGCCGCCGCCAGCCGTTCGAACAGCAGCCGGGCGACGCGGCTGAAGTCGGTCTGCCGCTGCCCCACGGTGCTCAGCGCGGGGCGGATCACCGAGCCCTCCTCCAGATTGCCGACGCCGAGGACGGCCACGTCCGCGGGCACCGTGCGGCCGGTGTCCCGGACCGCCCATATCGCGCTGATGGCCGCCCGGTCGGAGGCCACGAACAGCGCGTCCGGCGGCTGGGGCAGGGCCATGAGCGCGGCGGTGGCGCGGTAGCCCTCGACGCGGCTGTCAGCGCCGGCGGCGACGAGCCGGCGGTCCGGCCGCAGGCCGTGCCGCCGCAGCGCATCCCGGTACGCCGTCAGCCGCACGGACCCGCCGCCCAGCTCCAGGTCGTGCCGGTGGCCGAGGAAGGCGACCCGCCGCCGGCCGGCGGCCAGCAGGTGGTCCAGCGCCTCGCCGCACGCCTTGTACTCCGGGGTGCGCACCACGTCGAAGCCGTCCGGCGCCACGGAGTTGTCGACCACGACCATCGCCAGCCGGCCGCGGGCCAGCTCGCCGAGGTCGCCGAAGTGGCGCGCGGAGTCGAAGAAGACGGCGCCGTCCGCCAGGCCCTGGCGCAGCAGCCGGGCGGCGTGCGCGGCGTGCGGCGGGGAGTCGACGATGAGGGTGAGGACGCCGTAGCCGTCGGCGTCGGCCGCCGCGTGCAGATCGCGTACCAACTGCTCCTGCACGGGGCTGCCCAGCGAGCCGATCACCAGGCAGACCCGCTCGGTGCGGCGCTTGCGCAGGCCGCGCGCCGAGCTGTTCGGCACGTAGCCGAGATCCCGTACGGCGGCCAGCACCCGTGCGCGGGTGTCGGCGCCGATCCGGCTGTCCCGCCCGTTGACCACGTAGCTCACCGTCGCGACGGACACCCCCGCGAGGGCGGCGACGTCGCGGACCGTGGGACGTGTCTTCTTCGGCATGATGATACGTTTAACCACCCGGACCGCGGCAAGGTCAAGCCTTCGCGCGTGAAGTCTCGTGACGAATCGTCAAATGCCAGGTCAGCGCGGTGCGCGTGTGGGCTAGATGTGCACCCCGTGCGCGCGCAGATAGCGCAACGGGTCGATGTCGGACCCGTAGCCCGGCCCGGTGCGGACCTCGAAGTGCAGGTGCGGGCCGGTGGAGTTTCCGGTGGAGCCGGAGCGGCCGATGCGCTGGCCGGCGTTGACTGGCCGGCCGGCGCTCACGGTGATCGCGGAGAGGTGCGCGTACTGGCTGTAGCGGCCGTCGCGGTGCCGGATGACCACCTCGTAGCCGTACGCGCCCGCCCAGCCGGCGCTGACGACCTCGCCGTCCGCGACGGAGCGCACCCCGGTGCCGAGCGGCACGGGGAAGTCGGCCCCGGTGTGGTAGCCGCTGGACCAACTGCTGCCGCTGGCGCCGTAGGGGGTGCCGACCGAGGTGCTGGCGACCGGGGAGGTGTAGTCGGCGGCGGGCTTGGGGTCGGGCTTGGGCTCCGGCTTGGGTTTCGGCTTGGTCTCGGCCTGGGGCGCGGGGGCGCGCTTCTGCGCGTCCGGCTTCGTCCGCGCCGGCCCGGACTTGCGGGGCTTGGCCTTCCCGGGCTTCGCCTTGCCCGAGGTCTTCTGGGACTTCGTCCCGTCCGGCTTCGCCTTCCCGCCGCCGGACCCCTTCGTCCCCGCGGCGGGGGAGTCCTCGCGCGGCTTGGGCGGGGCCGCGGCTGCGCCGCGGAGGGTGAGGCGCTGGCCGGGGAGGATGAGGTCGGGATCGGCGCCGACGACATCGCGGTTGCGTTCGTAGAGCGTCGGCCACCCGCCGCGTAAGCGGTGCTGGTCGGCGATGCCGGACAGCGTCTCCCCGGCGGTGACCTCGTGGTGCCCGGGCTTCCTGCCGACCGTGCCGGCCCGCCCGCCATGCGGCGCGGCGGCATTGGTCTCGGGTGCCGTGCGGGTGTCGGCGCCGTCGGCCGGCGTGCCGTCGGACGGAGGCCGCAGCCCCTCCTGCGCCCGGTCCTTGGCCGGGCTGTGCACGGAGTCCGCGGGCGCGCCCGCGGCCGGCGCGGCGGCGCCGGCGACCAGCGGCAGCGCGAGCCCCGCGCCGCTCGCGGTGACGGTGAGGGAGGCCCGCGACACCGGGCCGGGGCGGTAGCGGCGGTGCCGTCCGCGCCCTGTGCGCTCTGCCATGACCGAGTCACTTTCCGTGCGCCGAAACCTGAGCGAACGATAGAAGTGCCCACGCGGCAGGACAAGAGGGCGTATCCAGCCGGCTCCCTGGCCCCGGCCGCGGCAGGTGCCCCGGGCCTCCCACGGGCCCCGACCCGGATGGCGTAGCCCGGCAGGACTTTAGACAAAGTCTAATGTAGGATGGGATCCATAGGAACGAGCAAGGAGGCGCCCACTCATGACCACGATCCTCGACAAGAAGGCCCTGGACGTCACCGGCGAGGCGCTGCAGGGCGCGCTGGTCGATCTGCTGGATCTCTCCCTGCAGGGCAAGCAGGCGCACTGGAACCTCTCCGGCCCCCTCTTCCGTGAGCTGCACCTGCAGCTCGACAAGATGGTGAAGATGGCCCGCGGGCACGCCGACACGCTCGCCGAGCGGGCCGCGGCCCTGGGCGTGAGCCCGGACGGCCGGGCGAAGACCATCGCCGCCGGCAGCCCGCTGCCCGACATCGGCCCCGGGAAGATCTCCGACCAGAAGGTCATCGACGACGTCACCGACATGCTGGAGAAGGCGTCCGCGCGCATGCGGCAGCGGGTGGCGGACACCGACGACACCGACCTCATCACGCAGGACCTGCTCATCACCGCGACGCAGGACCTCGAAAAGGAAGCCTGGTTCTTCCGCTCGCACCGCATCGGCTGACGCGGATCCCCGGCCGGCCGCGGATCCGTCCCCCGTCGGGTCCGCGGTCCTCCCGGCCGCGACCGGCGGCGGTACCGTCACCGTCCCCCGCCGTCCGCCGCGGCCGTCCCCCAGCCCCGGCCCGCACGCTCCCCCCGCGTGCGGGCCGGTGGCGCTTCCGGCCGGGCTCTCCGCGTGGGTCAGGGTCTGCCAGGCGACGAAGAGGTTGTTCGATCCGGCGGGCCGGCTCTGCTCGGTGCAGCGGCCGGTGTTGGTCATGACGATGCCCATGCGGTGGTGCAGGGCGTTGTAACCGACCTCGGTGACCGCGCCGGGGCCGCGCTCGACGCTGCCGCCGCAGAGCCAGCTCGGCGGGGCCTCGCCCAGCCCGAAGCGGGACTGGAAGCCGAGCGCGTGCCGCAGCCGGGATCCGGCCCGCGGTCAGTCCCGCCCGTCCGGCCGTACCACCGCCGCCGCGCCGCCGCCGCGGCGCTCCGGCTCGGCCGCCGCGACCCAGCGCCCGTCGGGCAGCCGCTCGACGCCGGTCGCCGCGCCGATCTCGCCGCCGTCGGCGAACTCGTGCCCCAGCGCCGTCAGTTCCCCGCTCTCCGGCAGGCCGAGGAACGCCGGCTCCGCCGACGTCGCGGCGGTGTTGCGCTGGCTCGCGCGCGGCGCCGCGATGGCCTCCGGCAGGCTCAGCCCGCGGTCGATCCGGCCGGTCAGCACCTGCAGCACGGTGGTGATGATCGTCGAACCGCCCGGCGAGCCGGTCGCCAGCAGCGGCTCGCCGTCGTCGAGCACGATCGTCGGCGCCATCGAGGACCGGGGCCGCTTGCCCGGGCCCGGCAGGTTCGGGTCGGGCACGCCCGGCACGGACGGGGTGAAGGAGAAGTCCGTCAGCTCGTTGTTGAGCAGGAAGCCGCGGCCGGGCACGGTGATGCCGCTGCCGCCGGTCTGCTCGATGGTCAGGGTGTACGCGACGACGTTGCCCCACTTGTCGGCGGCCGTCAGGTGCGTGGTGCTCGGCCCCTCGTACGATGTGCCCTCCGGCGCCCGCTCCGCCTCGCAGCCGGTGTCCGGGCGGCGCGGGTCGCCGGGGGCGAGCGGGCTGGTCAGTACGGCGTCGGGGGAGATGAGGCAGGCGCGGGAGTCCGCGTACGACTGGGAGAGCAGCTCCCGTGTCGGCACCTTCGAAAAGCGGGGGTCGCCCACCCACCGGCCGCGGTCGGCGAAGGAGATGCGGGACGCCTCCAGGAAGTGGTGGAGGTACCGGGCCTGCGACAAGCCGTCGAGGTCGGTGCCCTCAAGGACGTTCAGCGCCTCGCCGACGGTGGTCCCGCCGGACGACGACGGCGCCATGCCGTAGACGTCGAGGCCGCGGTATCCGACGCGGGTCGGCTGCTGCCGCAGCACGCGGTACGCCCGCAGGTCGGCGGTGCGCAGGTCGCCGGCGCGTACGACCCGGTCGGCGTCCGGGTCGACGGGCGGGCGGCGCACGGTGTCCGATACGTCCGCGCCCAGGTCGCCGCGGTACATCGCCCTGGCGCCCTCGTCGGCCAACAGCCCGTAGGTGGCGGCCAGGTCGGGATTGCGCAGGGTGCTGCCCACCTCGGGCAGTTCGCCGCCGGGCAGGAACAGCTCCCGGGAGGCGGGGAAGTCGCGGAAGCGCGCCTCGTTGGCCGCGGTCTGCGAGCGGAACGTCTCGTCGACCGTGAAGCCCTCGGCCGCCAGCCGCGTCGCCGGCGCCAGCGCCTCGCCCAGCGAGGTCGTGCCCCACTGCCGCAGCGCCTGCTCCCAGGTCGCGGGCGTGCCGGGGACGCCGACCGACAGGCCGCTGGTCACCGCCTGGTCGAACGGGATGGCCTCGCCGTCCTCGGTGAAGAGGTCCTCGCCGGCGGTGCGCGGAGCGGTCTCGCGCCCGTCGAGGGTGGACACGCGACCGCTCTTCGCGTCGTAGTACACGAAGTAGCCGCCGCCCCCGATCCCGGACGAGTACGGCTCGGTGACACCGAGCGCGGCGGCGGTGGCGACGGCGGCGTCGACCGCGTTGCCGCCGTCGCGCAGCACCTCGATGCCGGCGGCGGTGGCGTCGGGGTCCACGCTGGCCACGGCGCCGCCGTAGCCCGTCGCCACCGGCGACTTCGGCGGCGCCGGCGCGTGCGGCCGGGCGGCCGTCGGCGGGGCGGAGGCCGCGGCGGTGGCGGTGACGGTGGCGATGGCGAGGATCGCGGCTAGGGGGACGGTGGGGCGCAACCGCATCGGTGCCTCCCGGGCGGGGTGGGCGTCAGGACCCGGCCATTGTCGTGACCGCGACGGCAATCGTCACCGGGGCGTGCCCGAGCCCCCGGGAGTGGCCGGCCGAATGTGTTAGACGAATCGTCTAAGGTTGGACACTATGACTCATCTGGTGGACGAGCGATCCGGCCGTACGTACCCCTTCGACGCCCTCCGCTGGCGCGCCGACGACGGCACCCCCCTCCAGGTCGGCGGCGTATCCGGAATCGGCAGGGACGACATCGACACCGGCGAGCGCTCCCTGTGGCGCTACCGCGCCGCGCTGCCCTTCGGCATCGAGACGCCCGTCTCCCTCGGCGAGGGCCGCACCCCGCTGCTCGCCCGCCGCTGGGGCGAGGGCGAGGTGCTGTTCAAACCGGAGTGGTTCGGCCCCACCGGCAGCTTCAAGGACCGCGGCACCACCGTGATGATCTCCGCGCTCGCCCGGCTCGGCGTCCGCGAGGTCATCGAGGACAGCTCCGGCAACGGCGGTGCCTCCGTCGCCGCCTACTGCGCCGCCGCCGGCATCCGCGCCCGCATCCTCGCCCCCGAGGGCACTTCCCCGGCCAAGGTGCTGCAGACCCGCGCCTACGGCGCCGACGTCGAACTCGTCCCCGGCGGCCGGGACGCCACCGCCGCCGAAGCCGTACGCCGGTCCGCCGGCACCCCGTACGCCGGACACAACTGGCACCCGCTCTTCCTCCAGGGCACCAAGACCCTCGCCTACGAACTGTGGGAGGACCTCGGCTTCGCCGCGCCCGACTGCGTCGTCACCGTCGCCGGCGCCGGCAGCACCGTCCTCGGCCTCGACGCCGGCTTCGGTGAACTCCTGGCCGCCGGCCAGATCCGCAGCCGCCCCCGCATCCTCGCCGCCCAGCCCGCCAACTGCGCGCCGATCCACGCCGCCTTCCACGCCGGCGCCGACGGCCCCGTACCCACCGACTACGCCCCCACCATCGCCGAGGGCACCGCCATCCGCGAGCCAGTCCGGCTGCCGGAGGTGCTGCGCGCCGTGCGCCGCTCCGGCGGGGACATGGCGGCGATCGGCGAGGACGGCATCCGCGCCGCCGTCGCCCGCCTCGCCGCCCTCGGGCTCTACGTCGAGCCGTCCAGCGCCACCGCCGCCGCGGCCGTCGACGTCTTCCGCGCGCGCGGCGCCATCCGGCCCGGCGAGACGACGGCCGTGCTGCTCACCGGCACCGGGCTGAAGGCGGCGCCCGCCATGACCGAGATCTTCGGGGGCGGGGCGTGAGCGCGGAGGACGAACTGCTGCTGCGCGAGGCCGAGAAGATCGCCACCGCCCTGGGCCGGATGTTCCCCGGCGTCTGCGAGGTCGTCCTGCACGACCTGCGCGATCCGCGGCACGCGGTCCGTACGGTCGAGAACCCGCTCTCCGGCCGCGGCCCCGGCGCTCCCGCCACCGAGCTGGGCCTCGCCCGCATCGAGGACCCGGACTACCCCGAGGTCATCCAGAACTACCCGAACCGCTTCCCCGACGGCCGCCCCGCGAAGAGCACGTCGATCGGCATCCGGAACTCGTCCGGCGCGTACGTCGGCGCCCTCTGCCTCAACCTCGACGTCTCCGTCCTCGACCGCACGGCCCGCACCCTCCAGGCGCTCACCGCGGTCGAGGACCCCGGGCTCCCGCTGACCGAGACCCTGCGGGCCCGGACGGCGGAGGAACTGCGCGCGGCGGTGGAGGAGTTCGCCGCCGGCCGCGGGCAGACGCCGCGGGCGCTGGCCTCCGCCGACCGCCGCGCGCTCGTCCGTGACCTGCGTGAACGCGGGCTGCTTGAGGTCAGGAGCGCGGTCCGGCTGGTCGCGGAGCTGCTGGGGATCTCGCGGGCGACGGTCTACAACTACCTGCGCTGACGCGGGGGCCGGGCCGGCGCCGGCCACGAGAGGCGCCGGCCGGGAGAGGCGCCGGCCGGGAGAGGCGCCGGGCAGGAGAGGCATCGGCCGCGCCCCCGTTCGGCCCCGCTGTGGATGCGTACGGACAGCGGGCGGCCGAGGCTGACGGTGGAGGTGTGCCATGGCACCCAGTCGATTCCCCCGCAGCGCCGCGGTCCTGTTCCTCGCCCTGCTCACCGTCGTCGTGGCCGCCGGCCCCGCCGAGCCGCTGCCCCGCGGGCGGCACGACCGCGCGCCGGCCCCCTTCCACCACCCCGGGGTACTCCTCAGCGGCCCTCAACTGCGGGCCGTACGGGCCCGGGTGCGGGACGGCGACCGGCCCTACCGCGCGTTCCGCGCGATGCGCCGCAGCCGCTACGGGCAGCTCTCCTACGTCCCCCGGCCGGTCCCGGTCGTCGCGTGCAAGCCCAACGTCAACCCCGGCGTCGGCTGCCTGGACGAGCGTGAGGACGCCCTCGCCGCGTACACCCACGCGCTGATCTGGGCCGTCACCCGCGACCGCGCCCACGCCGACAAGGCCGTGCGGATCATGAACGCCTGGTCGGCCCGGCTCACCGGCCACACCGAAGGCAACGCCCCGCTGCAGGCCGCCTGGGCGGGCTCCTCCTGGGCGCGGGCCGCCGAGCTGGTCCGCTCCACCTACGACGGCTGGCCGCGCGCGGACGTACGCCGCTTCGAGCGGCTGCTGCGCGACGTCTACCTCCCCGAGGTCACCCGCGCCGTCCCCGACTACAACGGCAACTGGGACCTGACGATGACCGACGCGGCGACCGGCATCGCCGTCTTCCTCGACGACCGCCGCGCCTACGACGAGGCGCTGCGCCGCTTCCGCGCCCGCGTGCCCGCGTACTTCTACGTACGCGCCGACGGCCCGCTGCCCAAGCCGCCGCCCGGCGGGCAGATCGACACCCCGGAGGAGATCACCGCCTACTGGTTCGGCCAGCGCACCTACCCCGAGGGCCTGGCCCAGGAGACCTGCCGCAACCTGATGCACGTCGGCTACGGCCTCGCCGCCACCGCGCACATCGCCGAGACCGCCTGGCACCAGGGCACCGACCTCTACGCCGAGGTACGGCCGCGGATCACCGCCGCCCTGGAGCTGCACTCCCGCTACCAGCTCGGCGAGCGCCCGCCCGCATCGCTGTGCGGCGGGCGGGTGGAGCGCACCATGGGCCCGGATCTGGAGGTGGCGTACCACCACTACCACGACCGGCTCGGGGCCGGCCTGCCGCAGACGGCGAAGCTGCTGGCGCGGCAGCGGCCCGCGGGCACGGACGACCTGTTCGTCGCCTGGGAGACGCTGACCCACGCGGCCGGCCCCGGCTGAACCGGCCACCCGCCGCCCGCCCGCCGCCCGCCGGACATCCGCCGGACATCCGGCCCGCCCCGCCCCGCCCGCCCTGATCCGAGGAGCCGCCCCCATGCTCACGACCGCCGGCACCGCCGCCCAGCCGGACAGCCAGCCCCCGCACGCCGACGCAGCGCACGGGCCCGCGGTCACCGCGACCGCGGTGGTGCAGGACCGCGCCGGCCGGGTGCTCGTGGTGCTGCCCGCCAAGCCCGCCGCGGACGCCGAGCCCGTGCTGCCCGGCGTCGCCGTCTCCGGCCGGCAGACCCCGGAGCAGGCGCTGACCCGCGCGCTGCGCGACGCGCTCGGCACCGACCTGCCCGCCGGGCGGCTGCTGGCAGTGGACTCCGTCCCGCCCGCCGCCGGCCGCTCCGGGCTCGCCCACCTCTACGCCTGCGCGCCGCCGACCTCCGCCCAGCAGGCGGCGATCGACGCCGCCGGCGCCGGGGACGCCGGCCCCGCCCTCCGCTGGCTGGACCGCGACACCGCCCTCGCCGCCCTGCCCGCACCCGCCGCCCGCCGGCTGCGCGCCGCACTCGACGCCTGGGACACCGGCGCCGTCGCCCACCTCGTCGGCGGCGAACCGCAGCCCGGCTCGTCCGCCGCGCTCTCCGCGGGCCGCCGCGCCGAGCTGGAGCACGCCGCCGCCCTGGACCCGTCCTCGTACCTGGCCGTGCGCCCCCGCGTGCTCGTCGGCGCCGGTGCGCTCGTGCGCGACGCCGCCGGGCGGCTGCTGCTGGTCCGCGCCGGCTACCGCGACGACGGCCGCTGGCAACTGCCGGGCGGCGGCGTGGACAGCGACCTGGGCGAGACCCCGCGGCCCGCGGCGCGCCGGGAGCTGCGCGAGGAGACGGGGCTCGACCGGCCGCTGGGGCGGCTGCTCGCCGTCGACTTCGCCTCGCGCAGGCCCGCGCCCGCGCTCGTCGTGTACGTGTACGACGGCGGGGTCCTGGACACCGCGGACCTGGCCGGCGTCCGGGTCGACGGCACCGAGATCGTCGACTGGCGGCTGGCGGGACCCGACGAGTTCGACGACCTGCTCCCGCCGCGCGGCGCCGCCATCGCGCGGGCCGGGCTCGGTGCACTGGAGGACGGCGGGGGCCCGCTCGACCTCGTCGCGGGCCGGCCGGCCTGAGCCGGGGGGCCGGTTCGCAGCGTACGGACCGGACGGCCGGGCGGCGGCGCGGACGGGCCGCTGCGTGCCGTACCAGCCGGGCGCATCCGCGGCGCACCGGCCCGTACTCCCGCCGCCCTACGCGCTGGTAACGTCCGGCCATGAGCGGACACGTACGCACCGAGCGCACCGGCCCCGTCACCACCGTCGTCCTCGCCCGCCCCGAGGTCCGCAACGCCGTCGACGGCCCCGCCGCCGCCGCACTCGCCGCCGCCTTCCGGGACTTCGAAGCCGACCCCGGCGCCCACGCCGCCGTGCTGTGGGGCGAGGGCGGCACGTTCTGCGCGGGCGCGGACCTCAAGGCCGTCGGCACCCCGGAGGGCAACCGCGTCGAGGCCGGCGGCGACGGGCCGATGGGCCCCACCCGGATGCGCCTGACCAAGCCGGTCATCGCCGCCGTCAGCGGCCACGCCGTCGCCGGCGGGCTGGAGCTGGCGCTCTGGTGCGACCTGCGGGTCGCGGAAGAGGACGCGGTCTTCGGCGTGTTCTGCCGCCGCTGGGGCGTGCCCCTGATCGACGGCGGCACCGTACGGCTGCCCCGGCTGATCGGCACCAGCCGCGCCCTGGACCTCATCCTCACCGGCCGCCCCGTGCCGGCCCCCGAGGCGTACGGGATGGGCCTCGCCAACCGCCTCGTGCCGCCCGGCCAGGCGCGCGCCGCGGCCGAGGAACTCGCCGCGGAGATCGCCCGCTTCCCGCAGACCTGCCTGCGCGCCGACCGCGCCTCGGTGCTGGAGCAGCACGGCCTGGCGGAGGCGGAGGCGATGGCCGCGGAGCTGCGCCACGGCAGCGCGGCCCTTGGCGAGGGCCTGGCGGGAGCGGAGCGCTTCGCCGCGGGGGAGGGGCGGCACGGGGCGTTCTGAGCCGTCCCGCCGCGGGGCCGAGTACTCCTCGCCGCGGGAGGCTCAGCCGGGGACCGGGAGCCTGAACGACCCGCGCGGCGCGCCCCAGTGGCCCCCGGCGGCGATGTGCGACACCACCGCCCGTTCCAGCGTCGTACGCGCCGGCAGCGCCGCGACGTCCGCGGGCGTACGCACCACGCGCCGGAACACGAACTCGACGATCCCGCGGTCGGGCACGGCCAGCCCGTGCTCGTCCGGCTCCGGCACGCGCGCCCGCTCTCCCGGATCGAGGGTGAACCGGCGCTGGAAGCGGATGATGTTGCTCTCGGCCGGCAGGAACTCCGCGAGGTGCGGATCCAGCAGCCAGGACGAGCAGTTCAGCCGCAGCTCGCCGCCGGCAGTGCCGTCTGCCGAGCCGTCCGGGGTGCCGCCCGCCGTGCAATTCAGGAAACTGCCGAAGCGGCGCGGGAAGAACTCCGCGGCCCGCGCGAACGATTCGTCGCACGCCCGCGGGTCCAGCGGGCCGTCCTCCGGGATGTGCACCTCAAGGCCGCGGCCGGCGACCGGATCGCGGTCGAGGTTGAACTGGAGGCGGCCGAGCCGGTAGAGGATGCCGCCGTACGGCAGCGTTATCCACCACTGCTTGTCCATGCCGCCGACGCCGTGCATCCGGCGGTGGACGCCCACCTTGTTGCCGAGGTCGGCGAGCGTCGCCCAGGACACGTCGTCCGGCACGTCGTGGCGCGCGTGGTACGCCCGCACCGCCGGCACGGCGGCGAGGAACGCCGCGGTGTGGAACCAGCGACCCGCCGCACCCAGCGCCGCCGGCAGGCCGGGGCCGCTCCCCGGACCGCTGCGGTCGTCGCCGGCCGACCCGATCCCCGCGGCCAGCGCGGCGACGGCGCGGTCCAGCAGCCACGCGTACGGCGAGCCGGCTGCGGTCACCTCCGCCAGCGCGGCGGTCAGCTCCGCGTCCTCGCACTCGGGGACGCCGACCGCGCGCAGCAGGGCGGCCAGCTCCGCACCGCGCGGCACGACGGCGGGCGGCGGCGCGGGGTGGGCGGTCTGCAGGGCGTCGGTCCACGGGGCGTACGTGCCGTCGAGGCCGAGCTGGTCGCGTACGGCGGCGGCGTTCAGGTGGGTCACGGCACGATCATCTCAGCACACCGGCAGGCCGGGGACGGGGGCGTCGTTGTCCCCGCCCTTGACGTAGACGACGCTGACCCAGACGCCGGCGTTGCCCGAGTCGTCGTCGGTCCTGCCCCACCAGACGTTCGTCCACTCGCCGGACGTCTCGCGGTAGGACTTCTTCTCCTGGCAGAAGAAGTAGTTGGTGCCGGCGTAGAGCGTGCCGACCGGCCGGTGCGCCGAGTCGTACGACGAAGCGGTCTGCCACACCTCGCAGTTGTACTTCCCGCCGCCGATGGGCGTGCACGACGGGTCGGGAGCCTGGCCGCCGTCGTCGCCGCCCGACGCCGTCCCGCCGCCGCTCCCGTCACCGTCACCGCCGCTGCTGCCGCTGCCGCCGTCGTCCGATCCGGTGCCGCCGGAGCCGTCGTCCGTGCCGCCGCTCCCGCCGTCCGTACCACCGGTGCCGCCGCCGGCCGCGGCATCGTCCTGACCGGCGGGGGAGTCGTCGCCGTCCGCGGCCGGCCCGTCCTGCGCGTCCCCGCCCTCGTCCTCCTTGCCGCCCTCCCCGTCCTTGTCCCCCTTCTCACCCTTGCCGTCCTGCTCCCCGCCCTCGCCGCCCGCCCCGGCCGACGGCGCCACGCCCTGGGCGGCGGGCTCCTCGGTCTCCTCGCTCGCGGTCGTCTCGCCGTCGTCGCCGCCGGCGAGCGCGTACGTCACGCCGCCGCCGGCGAGCAGCACCGCCGCCGCGGCGGCGGCGACCGGCAGCCAGCGGCGCCCGCCGCCGCGACGCTGCGGGGCCGTCTGCCCGGCGGTGCGCGACCGCGTGTCCGGCGGCCCGAGCTGCGGCGGGCCGAACCGCCCCTGCGGGGCGGCCTGCCCCGGCGGCACGGGCGCCCCCGGCCCGTACGCGCCGGGCGGCGGCGCGGCCGGCACCCGGCCCAGCCGCATCGTGTCCGGCCCCGCCGCCGGTGGCCCCGCCGTCCCGGCGAGCGGCTCCAGCAGGGCGCGGGCCCGGTCGGCATCGGCGCGCACGGCCGGGTCCTTGGCCATCAGCGCCTCCAGCACGGGCGCGAGCGGCCCGGCCCGGCGCGGCTCCGGCAGCGGGTCCACGATGATCGCGGTGATCGTCGACCAGGTGGACGTACGGCGGAACGGCGAGATGCCCTCCACCGCCGCGTACAGCGTCGCACCCAGCGACCACAGGTCGGAGGGCGGACCGGGCTGTTCGCCGCGCGCCCGCTCCGGCGCCAGGTAGTCGAGCGAGCCGACCAGCTCGCCGCTGCGCGTCAGATGCGTGCTGTTGCCGTCGGCCGGCTCCTCCATGGCGGCGATGCCGAAGTCGCTGAGCACCACCCGGCCGCCGCGCTCCAGCAGGATGTTGCCCGGCTTCACATCCCGGTGCAGCACCCCCGCGCGGTGCGCGGCGCCGAGGGCGTCGACCACCTTCAGCCCGATGCGCGCGGCCTCCGCCGGGGTGACACCGCCGCGCTCGCGCAGCACGTCGTCCAGCGACGGCCCGTCGACCAGCTCCATCACGATGACCGGCCGGCCCTCGTGCTCCGTCACGTCGTGCACGGCGACGACGCCCGGGTGCCGCACCCGCGCCGCGGCGCGCGCCTCCCGTTCCGTACGCAGCCTCAGCTCGGCGAGGTCGCGCGCGTCCGAATCGCTGAACGCCCGCAGCTCCTTGACCGCGACCTCACGTCCCAGCCGCTCGTCGACAGCCCGCCACACGGTGCCCATGCCCCCGCGTCCGAGCTGTGCCACTACCCGGTAGCGCCCGGCGAGTACCCGCCCAGGCGCTTGTGCCCCGTTGTCCCCCGTGTGCATGTCCGCCCCGTATCACGTGTCCAGGAAAGGGCAGTTTACGTGTCGCGGGGCTCGGGGGACGGGTGACTGATCAGTAGATACGCGAAGACGGCGGGCGGGCCGGAGACCTGCGCCGCGGGCTCTGCTTGTTTGCGTTCTGGTGCAATCCCCGGCCCCGGCGTCCCGCGCCGGGCGATCCTGCCGTGACTGAGCAGAACACAGGGGGAAGCAGATGAACTCGTGGCAGTACCGCACACTTCTGGGCGCGGCCGCGCTGGCGGCGCCCTTCGTGCTGGCGTCGCCGGCACCCGCCTCCGGGCCCGCGGACGGCGCCGGCACCGGCGGCGCGGTGCCCGCCGCGGAGGCGGTGCCGAACAGCGACCCGTCGTTCCTCCAGGTCTACGACGCCAACGTGGAGAACCTGCCGACCACGACGGAGTCCTGTCCCGGCGACTGGCACGACCTCATGTACTACATGCGCCTGCAGGAGTACCGGCCGGACATCTACCTCGTCCAGCAGATCAGCAACCGCGCGCAGCTCGACCTGCTGCTGACGCGGATGGAGGAGCACTTCGGCGAGAGCTACGCCGGCGTCCTCGCCGAGGACAACCCTGCCGACTACGACAACGGCTGCTCCGGGAAGGTGAAGCAGACCAACGGCGTCATCTGGCGCACCGACCGGCTCTCGCTGAAGACGTCCGCCTCCCCGGACAACCGGTGGCAGGCGCAGCGCGAGTACCCCGCCGGCTCGAAGGAGTGCGTCAACAACGACCAGCCGCGGACCAAGGGCGTCAAGGCCCTGCTCCTCGACAAGCTCTCCGGCAGGACCGTCACCGCCGCCTCCTTCCACTGGCCGACGCAGGAGCACGGCGGCACGTACTGCAACGTCTCCAATGCCGGCGAGCTGAGCAACGAGCTGACCGAGGACGGCTACGGCGTCGCCGACCTCTTCGTCGCCGGCGGCGACACCAACCACTCCGCCAGCAGCACCAACGGCGAGGACAACTGGACCACCTGGTACCGGGCGGCCAACGGCGACATCGGCGGCGAGCACCGCTTCCGCGACGCCGTCTACGCCGGCTGCGCCGACGCGGGCGGCTCGATCCCGGACTGCCTGGCCGACAAGTGGACGCTGCACACGACCGGTCCGCGCCGCGTCGACTTCCTCCTCACCCGCAACCCGGCCGGTGCGCCGCCGCGCACGAGCAACCCGGTCGTCCCCGCCTTCGACGAGGGGGACGCGGCCGACCTGGAGCTGACCGGCAGCGACAACCAGGACATGGACTACTCCGACCACCGGTCGGTGGGGGCGCGCATCCACTACTGACAGTGTCCGCCCCGGGCAGGGGACACACGCCGGCGGACGCCGCGACCGGCGTGCGTGGCCGGGGCCCACCGGAGCCGGGACGTTCCGGCTCGGGTACGGGACCGGGGCCGGCGGCCCACGCGGCTGCTGCCCCCGGTCCCCGCACCCTTCCGCCTCTGCGCGGGCAAGCCCCGCGCCACCGCCCGGCACGGGGCGGGCGGTGGCGCGGCCTGCCGCCCGCAGGCCGCTCAGCGCAGCAACTGAAGGACCGACCCCACCGTGTCCGCGTCCGCGGCCGTCTTGTCCTCCCGGTACCGCACCACCCGGGCGAACCGCAGCGTCACCCCCTCCGGATAGCGCGGCGAGCGCTGCACCCCGTCGCACGCGATCTCCACCACCAGCTCCGGCCGCACCACCACCCCCCAGTCCTCCTGCGCCACCGCCAGCTCCTGCAGCCGCACCGTCTGCCACGCCAGCAGCGCGTCCGTCATCCCCTTGAACGTCTTGCCGAGCATCGCGAACGAGCCGTCCTCGCGCCGCGCGCCGAGGTGCAGGTTCGACAGCGTGCCCGTACGCCGCCCGTGGCCCCACTCCGCCGCGAGCACCACCAGGTCCAGCGTGTGCACCGGCTTGACCTTCAGCCACGCCGTCCCGCGGCGGCCGGCGCTGTACTGCGAGTCCAGCGCCTTGACGACGACACCCTCGTGGCCGCGCGCCAGCGTCGCGGCGGTGAACTCCCGCGCCGCCGCCCGCTGCCGCGGGTCCTGCGGGTCGGCGACCTCAAGGCGGCGCACGCGGCGCGGCGCGGGCGTGATCCGGGCCAGCTCGGCGTGGCGCTCGCGTACGGGCGCGGACAGCAGGTCGCGGCCGTCCACGGCGAGCAGGTCGAAGAAGACCGGGTACACCGGCAGCGTCCGCTGCGCGCCCGCCACGTCGACCCGGGAACCCACGCGGCCGGCGACCTCCTGGAACGGCCGCGGGTCACCCCTGTCGCCGAGGGCGATCACCTCGCCGTCCAGCACGGCCGCCGCCGCGTCCAGCTCGTGGGCGGCGGCCACGATCTCGGGGAGCCGGCCGGTGATCTCGTCGAGCGTGCGAGTGTAGATCCGTACGTCGTCGCCGTCCCGGTGCACCTGCACCCGGATGCCGTCGAGCTTCTCCTCCACGGCGCACGGCCCGAGCCTGCCGACCGCCTCGTCCACGTCCGCCGCGGTCTGCGCCAGCATCGGCTGCACGGGACTGCCGACCGTCAGCCGGAAGTCAGCCAGCGCCTGCGGGCCGCGGGCGAGCACCGCCTCGGCGACCGTGCCCACCGAGCCGGCGAGCATCACCGCGCGCCGCACCTGGGCCGGGTCGGCGTCCACCGCGCTCGCCAGGCCCTCGGCCGCGAGCGCGTCCAGCGCACCCTGCCGCAGCTCGCCGCCGATCAGCCCGGCGAGGAAGCGCTGCTCCTCCGCCGTGGCGGCCCCCAGCAGCCCGTGCAGCAGCCGGCGCCGCTCGGCCTGCGCGCCCTTGCCGGAGACGTCGGCGATGGCGTCGAACGCCTCGTGCACCTCGCGCACGGTCAGCCGCGGCTGCTGCGCGGCTGCGGGCGCGCCCTTGAGCGCACTCCAGCCCACACCGGTCCTGCGCTGCGGCAGCCGCCCCGCCAGATACGTGACCACCAGGGGCGCGTCGGCGGGCTCGGCCTCGCGGAACAGCGCGGCGAGCAGCGCGGTCTTCTCCGAGCGGGCCCGGGTAGCGGCGATCTCCCGCGAGGTACGGGCGAGGTCGGCGAACAGCATGCTCCCATCGTCACCCACCCCGCTGACATCCGCCCCGCGACCGGCCGGAGGGACCGCGCCGGTCAGCCTCCGCCCATGAGCCGGCCCAGCGGCGCGACCAGCTCGCCCTCCTCGTAGGCCAGGTGCGACAGCAGCGCCTCCGCGAGCAGGTCGACCGCGCCGCGCAGCTCCGCCGTCCCCTCGGGCTCCGTGACGAAGGCGACCAGCGCGCGGTCGACGTTCTCCAGCACGTCGTCTATGACCCGGTGCTCTTCCGCCAGCCGGTCGAGCACCGGCGCGAGCCGCGGGTCGAACCGGCGCAGCTCCGGGAACAACTGCCGGTCCTCGGCGGTGTGGTGAAGGGTGAGGACCCGGCAGTACGCGGCGCAGTGGGCGCCGAGGGACCAGTTGTTCTGGCGCAGGGCCATCGTCGCGATGTGCGAGCGGGCGGCGGAGGGGGGAAGGGTGCCGTCGGCCACCTGGACGACCAGCTCGCGCAGCCGCTCCAGCTCGTCGCGCAGGTGGTCGTGGACCTCGACGAGGTGGTGGCCGGCGGAGACGTCCTCGCCGGGGCCGGCGGTGCGGGCCTCGGGCACGGTGGGGCGGGTGCTCTCGTTCCAGAGCGCCGGTCCCGAACCGGACTGCTGCTCTCCGCCGTCCGGCCGCACCTGTATCCGGGCCCCGTCCCGCTCGTCGTGCTCGTCGTGCACCGACGCGGCGTCGTGGCCACGCTCCTTGGCGACGAGTTCGCGCACGGCCGGGGCGACCTCGCCGGCGAAGCGGCGGATCTGCCGCGGGTCACCGGTCATGATCAGGAACGTGCCCGTGCCGTACGTGAGCGCGAACTCCGCGAGCTGCTCGGCCGGGTGCTCCTCCGCGAGGTTGAGCAGGCGCCGCACGTCCCCGGGCGTACGCCCCGCCGCCTCCGCCGCCTCGTCGATCACCGTGTTGCCCTCGCCGAGGGCGCCGGGCGATTCGAGGAAGGGCAGCGACGGCAGCCACCCGTCCGCCGCGCGGCCGATGAGGCGCAGCATGCGCGGTTTGAGCGCGCCGACCCAGATCTGCATGTCATGCGCCGGCCGGGGCCCGCGCTTGGCGCCCCGCACCTGGTAGTGCTGCCCGTCGAAGCGGATCCCGCCGCGGGCGCCGGTGTCCCACGTCTCGCGGATGATCCGGATGCCCTCGCCCAGCGCCTCGACCGCCTCGCCCGGCGAACGCCGCGGCCCGCCGAGGGCCGCGATGGCGTCCCAGAACCCGCCGGCGCCGAGCGCCAGCTCGAACCGCCCGCCGCTGAGCAGGTCCAGGCTCGCCGCGCTGCGCGCCAGCAGGGCCGGCGGGCGCAGGGGGAGCGGGTGGACGTTGCCGGACAGCGTGACCGACTCCGTGTGGGCGGCGACGAAGGAGAGCAGCGTCCAGGTGTCGAGGAACGCGGGCTGGTACGGGTGGTCCTGGAAGGTGATCAGGTCGGCGCCGGCGCGCTCGGAGAGCTGCGCCAGGGCGACGGTCGCCTCCGGGTCCTGGCTGGAGGGGATGAGGTTGATGCCGAAGCGGAGATCGTGGCCGTAGTCGGGCATGGCGCTTCCTCAGCGGAGGGAAGAATGGTTCGTGCTGCGAACCAGTTTAGACTATTTCGCGCCGCGAACTAGTGTCAAACTGGACGGGTCCCCGGGAGGTGTCATGACGAGCGAGCGGACAATGCCGGCGCCGGTGACCGGTCCGGCGGCGCACGCGGAGCCGGCGGCGCAGGCCGCCGACGCCGCCGCGGCCGGGCTGGCGAGCGCACTGGTGCGGCTGACGCAGATGCTGCAGCACGTCCTCGCCGAGGCCGGGCGCGGCCACGGCCTCACCGCGCAGCAGGCCCAACTGCTGTGCGCACTCAGCAGCGGCCCGGTGGGGATGAGCGAGCTGAGCCGCTGGCTGCGCCTGGGCAAGTCGGGGCTGACCGGCCTGGTGGACCGCGTCGAGCGCCGCGGCCTGGTGGCCCGTACGCCGGACGCCGACGACGGCCGCGCGTGCCGTATCGCACTGACCGGGGCGGGGGAGGAGCTGGCGCGGCGTACCCACGCCGAGGTGACGGCCCGGGTTGCCGCCGTGGCCGCGGGGCTGACCGCCGGCGAGCGCACCGCCCTGACGGACGCGGTGACGCGCGTCCTCGACGCCGCCCCCTGCCACGCCCCGTCGCCGAAGGCGTGGCCGGAGCAGGCGTGAGCCCGGTCCGTACGAAAACGGTGCGGACCAGGCGGGGCGGGCTCGGTGCCTTCGTCGAACGGTGCCCTCGTCAAGCGGTGCGGCGGCTGCTACGTTCCTCCGCCATGACGCTCTGGGGAACTCTGAGCCGTACAGCCGCCGCCTGCCTCAGCGCGGCGACGTTCGCCGCCGCCCTCGGCCTCGCCGCCGGCCCGGCCCACGCCGGCAGCGGCACCGGCCGCACGCCGGAGCGGGACCTGCCCGGCCGGGACCTGCCCGGCTGGGAGCTGCCCGGCTGGGAGCTGAAGGACACCGGCAGCCAGGCGCGGCTGCGCGGCCTGTCGGCGGTCAGCCGCGACACCGCCTGGGCGTCCGGCTCCGGCGGCACGGTGCTGCGTACGACCGACGGCGGGCGGAACTGGCAGGACGTGTCCCCGCCGGGGACCGAGGCGCTGGAGTTCCGCGACATCGAGGCACTGGGAGCGCGCAGCGCGGTCATCCTGTCCATCGGCCCGGGCGAGGACTCCCGCATCTACCGCACCGACGACGCCGGCGCGACCTGGACCGAGACCTTCCGCAACGACCACCCCGACGCCTTCTACGACTGCGTCACCTTCTTCGCCGGCGGCCGGAACGGACTGGCGCTGAGCGACCCGGTGGACGGCCGGTTCCGCATCCTGTCGACGTCCGACGGCGGGCGCTCCTGGAAGGTGCTGCCCGACGACGGCATGCCGCCGGCGCAGCAGGGCGACGCGGGGTTCGCGGCGAGCGGGCAGTGCCTGGTGAGCGCGGGCCGCTCGGACGCCTGGTTCGCCACCGGCGGCGGTGCGACGGCGCGCATCCTGCACTCCGCCGACCGCGGCCGTACGTGGACCGAGGCCGAGTCAGGCATCCCGGCCGGCGACCCGGCGCGCGGCGTCTTCGCCCTCGCCTTCCGCGACGCCCGCCACGGCCTCGCGGTGGGCGGCGACTTCCTGCCCGGCAACCCCTCGCCGGACGCGGCGGCCCGTACGGCAGACGGGGGCGCGAGCTGGTCGGGCGCCCGCAAGCCGCCGCCCGGGTACCGCTCGGGCGTGGCCTGGCTGCCGCACAGCCGCACCGCCGCCCTGGCCGTGGGCCCGACTGGCTCGGACGTCACGTTCGACGCCGGGCGCACGTGGCACGGTTTCGACTCCGGTTCGTACGACACCGTGGACTGCACCGCCGGCCTTAGCTGCTGGGCGGCGGGGGAGCAGGGCAGGGTGGCACGCCTGGAATAGCGGGGTACGTCGGGACCTAAGACGGTGGCCGCCGGGCCGGCGGCTTCCGTAGGTTTGACCGGTCCCGAACGGTGCCGAACGGCTGGAGCCCTCCGCGTGACCACCCGCACAGCAGCGCTGATGCGCCGTCTCGACATCGACCCGGGGATGCTGCGGGTGCTGTCGGTGACGTTCCTGTGGGTGGCGCTGACGTGCACGGCGCTGCTGATCCCGATCGGCCTCACCCTGCTCCCGGGCTACGCGGCGTGGAAGTTCTCCACCCGCGACCTCGCCCCGGCCCTCGGCCTGGCCGCCGCATTCACCCTCGTCGCCGCGCTCCTGGCCGGGTCCCGTACGTCCCTGAAAGCCGCCGCCGCCCGCCTCACCACCGCCCTGGGCCTGCGCCCCGGCACCCGCCGCACCGCCGCCGTGAGCCTGGCCGCGGGCCTCGCCGCGGGCGCCCTGTGCCTGGCCGCCGCCGAACTCCTGGTCCGCATCCCCGCCCTGTCGTCCACCCCCGCCGAGGAGGATCCCCGCTACACCGCCGTAGCCGGCACCTCCACAGCCGTCCGGCTCCTCGACGGCGCCCTGTCGGCCCCGGTCCACGAGGAACTCCTCTTCCGCGCCCCCCTGCTGCTCCTCCTGACCTTCCTCGCCACCCCCCGGGGCCACGAGACGGTCCCCACCCCTCTCCTCCGCCGCACCACGTTCACCGCAGCCGCGGCCCTCTCCGCCCTCGTCTTCACCACGGGCCACGAGCTCGGCGGCCCGGTCAACCTGATCTTCGCCGCCTTCCTGGCGGCCGTGACCACGGCCCTGCTCCTGTGGCGCCGCTCGATAGTCCCCTGCATCGTCGCCCACATGGTCCACAACACCGCGATCACGGCCCTCTGGGTCTTCTGACCCCCGAGAAGGGGGCGAGACAATCGGCTTTGCGGGACCTGGGGGTGGATGCGGTATGGTTCTCGTGCGCGATCGGCCGGGGCGAAACCCCAGGTCGTCCGGGCACCGGGACGTGGCGCAGTTTGGTAGCGCACTTGACTGGGGGTCAAGGGGTCGTGGGTTCAAATCCCGCCGTCCCGACGGTGCTGAAGAGGCCCTTTGAATGGGAGAAATCCCAGGTCAGCGATCCAGCGCACCTTCGGTGCGCGCCGGGGGCGTGGTAAATCTCGTGGCGCGCGCCGGAAGTGCTTCTGTCCGCTCTGACGGGGCTGATGCCGGTCCGGGATGCTGGTGGGGTTCGTTCCGGCCGAAACCGATGCCTCTGTGATGCCGGTGAGCTCGCAGGTCAGCGTGGTGCTGGGGGCCTTCCACGGGAACCGTGGAGTGTTGCTGCGAAGCACGTGCGTCAGAATTCCTGATTCACCCTGGCCCTCCCGGAACGGCGTACTTCTCGGCCGTG
>NZ_JCANSZ010000021.1:0-119706 GCF_059570535.1 Streptomyces sp. CNP082 | reverse complement strand
TGTCTCGGCAAGCACCTCGTCGACAAGATCACGATCGACGATACGAGTCAGGACCCCTACACCGATTCGATCCGTCATACGTACACCCGCGAGCGCGGTGCCACGATCGCCCTGAAGCATGGCGAGAAGATAGCAGAAGGCAGGCAGAGGAGGAACAGAAGGAAAGACCTGCCGCTTTATCCACAGAACGCACGGGAGTGTCGCTGTGGAAAAGTGGATGACGAAATGCCGAGGAGCTTAAATGAGTGGCATTGGTTCGCAGCGTGCTCTCCCCTGCCCACGGCGACTCGGGGGAGCCGGAGGGACCAAAGCCGGACGGCAACACCGCCTGATCGCTTGGGCGCGGCTACTCTCCCCAGAAGGTCTGACGTGCCACCGCTCCGTTCACGGACCGGCGGTACTGGCCCGGCGACTTGCCGGTGTGCTTCTTGAACACGACGCTCATGTACTCGGAGTGGCTGAAGTCGAGTCGTTGGGCGATTTGCTGGAGCGTCCAGTCCGTCGAGGAGAGCAGTTCGGCGACGTGCGCCACCCGGACGCGCACGATCTCGCCGTGGACCGTCCGGCCCAGGCTCTTGAGGAACCGGTGGTCGAGCGCGCGCCGGGAGAGCCCGATGTGCCGGAGTACGGCGGTGACCGCGAGACTCTGGTCCGAGCGGTCGCGGATGAACCGCAGGGCCTCGGCGACGAGGGGATCCTCCACGGCGAGGATGTCCGAGGACCGGCGGGCGACGAGCCGGGTCGGTTCGATCAGGCGCAGGCCCGGTTCAAGGGTGTGGCCCTGCATGACGTGGTCCAGGAGTTCGGCGGCGAGATATCCCGTCCGCGTCGTGTCCGGCTCGATGCTCGACAGCGGTGGCGTGGTGAGGTTGCCGATGAGCTCGTCGTTGTCGACGCCGATCACGGCAACCGAGTCGGGCACCGCCAGCTCGGCGGTCTTGCAGGCTTCCAGAACCTCCTGGCCGGCGATGTCGTAGCAGGCGAAGACGCCCACCGGTTTGGGGAGGTCCGTAAGCCACTCCGCGAGCAACTCGCGGTCGGCTGCGCGCATCCCCGAGGGCTTCATCCGGAACTCCCGGGGGACGGAGCCGCGTTCGCGTACATGGTCCGCGAACCAGGCACCGCGCTTGAGCGACCAGCCGAACCGTTCGTCGCCGCAGTAGGCGAAGTGCCGCAGGCCGCGTTCCTCGAAGTGCTGGAGGGCCCACCGCGCGATGGTGGCGTCGTCGGTCTCGACGCCGGGCAGTTCGGGTACGAGCCGCGCCGCGCTGAGGTCGACCGTGGGGAGGCCGAGCCGGCGGATGAACGAGGCGGTCTCGGCGCTCTCGATGCGGGCCAGTACGCCGTGGCCGTGCCAGTCTTCGAGCCACGAGAAGTCGGTCTCGTGCCGGCTGTGTTCCGCGAGGTACATCGACCAGCCCGGGTGCGCTTCGACGTACTTCTTCACACCCACCAGTACACCGCGGGCGTAGGCGTTCGAGGTTTCGACCAGCAGCGCGACGTGGCGTGTTCTGCGGACGGGCATGTAAAAATTCTAAGGCACCCTGCGAGATAACGCATGGCTTGGTCTCCGCGGCCCTCCGTAATCTACACGGCCATGGGAGGTCAACGATGACGCAGAAGGTACGGGTGGCGATTGCCGGACTCGGATTCGGTGCCGAGTTCATCCCCATCTATCAGGCGCATCCCGACGCCGAGTTGGTGGCGGTCTGCCAGCGCACTGAGAACGCGCTTTCCGAGGTCGCCGATCACTTCGGCGTCACGGGCCGGTACACCAGCTTTGACGCGATGCTGCAGAATCCCGCGATCGACGCCGTCCACATCAACACCCCGATTCCGAACCACGCCGAGCACACCGTCTCGGCCCTGCGCGCCGGGAAGCACGTCGCCTGCACGGTGCCGATGGCCACGACACTCGACGAGTGCCGGGAGATCGTCGCCGCGGTCCGGGAGTCGGGCCGGAAGTACATGATGATGGAGACGGTCGTCTACTCCCGCGAGTTCTTGCACGTCCGCGATCTCGTGGAGAACGGCACGATAGGCCGGGTTCAGTTCCTGCGCGGCGCCCACTACCAGGAAATGGCGGGCTGGCCCGGGTACTGGGAGGGCCTGCCGCCCATGCACTATGCGACCCATGCGGTGAGTCCCGTGCTGAGCCTCGCCGGTGCGCTGGCGGAGAGCGTCGTGTGTATCGGTTCCGGCCGGATATCCTCGCATCTCGCCCGCAAGTACGACTCGCCTTTCGCAGTGGAAAGCGCCCTCATCACCCTCCGCGGCTCGCCCGTCGGTGCCGAGATCGCGCGCTCGCTTTTCGAGACGGCGCACGAGTACGTCGAGAGCTTCACGGTGTTCGGAAACCGGGCGAGCTTCGAATGGGAACACACTCGGGGCGCCGGGCACGTGCTGCACACCGGAGAGGTCCCGAAGACGATTGAGATCCCGGACTTCGCGCACCGGCTGCCGCCTGAGATCGCTCCGTTCACGACCCGTGGCGTCTACGACGACGAGAACGAGCACCTCTCGTTCGTCCAGGGCGGCGGCCACGGCGGCTCGCATCCGCATCTGGCCCACGAGTTCATCAGGTGCATCGTCGAGGGCCGGTCGTCCGCGATCGACGAGGTCACCGCGGCGAACTGGACGTCGGTGGGCATCTGCGCGCACGCGTCGGCCATGAACGGGGGAGCGCAGGTGCAGCTCCCCGACTACGCGGGATCGCCGTGAACGCGAGCCTGGGGGGTGGGCCGGCGGACTCTGCGGCACGCTGGCGCGCGGCCCTGAGAAGGACTCCCCTCTGGGGCGTGGCCCTGGCCGTCACCGCCCTTGCCGCGTGGGTGGCGTTCCTCGCCGACGACACCCCGGCCGGGCCGGCGACGGAGGACCCGGGCCAGTTCCTCGTCACGGTGCTCGACGCGGTCACGTTCGCCGGGCTGCTGTTCGTCGCGGCGTCCGGCTTCACCCTGATCTTCGGGCTGATGCGCACGGTGAACATGGCGCACGGCTCGCTGTTCCTGCTGGCCGCCTATATCGCCATCCGGGTGCAGGAGTCGATGGTCGGCCGGTCCCGCAACATCGAGCCGGGACAGGTCGGCGTGCTGGACTGGCTGGTGCCGATGCTGGCCGGCGCCGGCGTCGCGGCCGTGGCCGGCCTGGTGATCCAGCAGCTCTTCCTGCAGTGGAACGAGGGCCAGGAACTGCGGCAGGCGCTGATGACGCTGGCCCTCACGGTCGTCCTGGCCGACCAGATGCTGCGTGAGTTCGGCGGACTGGCCCAGACGATGGTCTGGCCCGGCGCGGTCACGCACTTCTTCTCCATCGAGGGCGAGCGCTACCCCGCCACCCGGCTGGTCATCCTCGGCGTGGCCGCGCTGGTCGGCGTGCTGCTGTGGCTCTGGCTCACCAGGACGGGCACGGGGATGGTGATCCGGGCCGGCGTGGACGACCGCGAGATGGTGCGCGGGCTCGGCATCAACATCAAGCTGGTCTTCGCGGTCACGTTCTTCGTCGGATCGTTCCTGGCCGGGGTGGGCGGTGTACTCGGGGCCTCCTTCGCCGGAGCCGCGCCCGGCACCGACGGCAACTGGCTGCTGAACTCGCTCGTCGTCGTCATCATCGGCGGCCTCGGCTCGCTCCGGGGCGCCGCGGCCGGCTCGCTGCTGTACGGCACCGTCGTCGCGTTCTCGCCCGCCTACCTGCCGAGCGAGTACTCCTACTACGCGATCATCATGACCTTCGTCCTGCTGGCGCTGGTCCTGGCGATCCGGCCCTACGGACTGTTCGGGAGACCGGCATGACCCCGCGCGATCTGCTGACCCGGAGCAACCTCCTCGGGACCGCCGTGGTCGTCGTCCTGCTGCTGCTGCCCAGTCTGGCGACGGCGTACTTCGTCAACTTCGTCATGACGCAGACGTTCGTCCTGGGCCTGGCGGCGGCGGCCATCGTGTTCCTCGCCAAGTACGGGGGCATGACCTCGCTCGCCCAGCTTCTGCTGTTCGGCGTCGCCGGCTTCATGTACGGCAACGCGGCCCAGGAGACCGGGGCCCGCGGCCTCAACCTAGGCTGGCATCCCTGGGCGGCGGTCGCCTTCGCCCTCGTGGTCACCACCGCGGCCGCGTTCGTCCTCGGCGCACTCGCGAGCCGCTCCACGGGGCTCTACTTCCTGATGCTCACGATGGTCTACGCCGTCGTCGGCTACTACGTGTTCGCCCAGATCGTTGAGATCTCCGGGCCCGGCGGCCTCACCAGCATCCAGCGGCCGGACCTGCTGGGCCCGCCGGTGCGGCTGTACTACGCGGGCCTGGGGCTATCGGTGCTGGCGTACCTCGGCTTCCGGGCGGTCGGGCGGACCGCGTTCGGGCTGGCGCTGCAGGGCGTCCGCGACGATCCGGTCCGGATGGGGTCGCTGGGGTTCAACGCGCCGTTGCACCGGGCGCTGGCCTTCACCCTGGCCGGGTTCACGGCCGGGGCGGCCGGCCTGCTGAACGTGTGGTGGAACGGCCAGATCGATCCCGCGTCGATCGCGATCGGCCCCACCCTGATCCTGCTGATCATCGCGGTGATCGGCGGCATTTCGTCCTTCGAGGGTGCCTGGCTGGGTGCCTTCGTCTACGTACTGATCTTCACCTACCTGCGTGATCTGCCGCTGATCGACCGGATCGGCATCACGGAGGCGCGGTTCAACACCGTGATCGGGGTGATCGTCCTGGTGATCATGATGCTCTCGCCCGAAGGGCTGACCGGGATCGCCAGGCGGCTGCGCCGCCGCCTCCGCCCGCCCACCCCGTCCGCCGGCCAACCGCTGCCCGTTCGCACGACCGAGAAGGAACTGGGAGTCACACGACCATGAGCAGACTCAGCCGCCCGGCGGCACTGACACTCTCCATGGCGGCGAGCCTGGCACTGCTGGCCGCGGGATGCAGCGGGGACGGCGGCTCCTCCGGGCTGCCCGCGGACCAGGAGTCGGCGCAGTTCTCCGCGAAGGGCGACGGCGTCCGGCTGGGGATCCTGGGCCAGTGCGAGGGCCCGTTCGGCGGATTCCACGAGGACGTGGTCGCGGGCACGACGCTCGCCTTCGCCCGGTATGCCGGCGCGAGCCCGAACTCGTCCACCACCGCGCTCGACGGCTTCAACGACGCGGAGGTCGCGGGCACCCCGATCGAACTCGTCGGCATCGGCTGCGGCGACGACACCGCCGACCGCATCCTCCAGGAGGTGCGCCGCCTGGTGGAGAAGCAGGGGGCCAACGTCATCATCGGCCCGCTCTCCGGCGACGAGGGCATCGCCATCGCCGAGTACGCGAAGAGCAAGCCCGATCTCACGGTGCTCGCGGGCATCTCCGGCTCGCAGGAGCAGACCCTGCAGGTCCAGGCGCCGAACTACTTTCGGTTCTACGGCGACGGCGCGATCTGGAACGCCGGCCTCGGCGACCTGCTCTACCACAAGAAGGGCTGGCGCAAGGTCGCGGTCATCGCCGACGACTACAGCTTCGGCCACACCTCGGCGGCGGGCTTCGTCGCCGACTTCTGCGGCGTCGGCGGCGAGGTCACCCACCGGGTGTTCCCGCCTCTGGGCACCACCGACTACTCCTCCTACATCGCGCAGCTGCCGGACCCCGACGAGGTGGACGGCTACTTCTGGGCCGTGGGCGGCACCGGCACGCAGGCGGCGCTGGAGGCGTTCGTCAACGCCAAAGGCGACCTGACCGGCGAACAGCACGCGGGCAACTTCTTCTTCAACCCGGACCTCGCCCGGGCGCTCGGCACCGACATCGCCGACGCGCACATCGGCGGCTTCGCCACCCTGCCGGGCGACATCAAGACCCCTGAGATCAAGGAGTACCTGGCCGCCGCCGACGAGACCTGGGAGACCATCCCGGGATCGCTGAGCGGCAACGAGCCCGCCCCGCCGTCGACCGCCGCCGCCTTCGGGTTCTTCTACGGGTACTACACGGCCGGCGTGGCGCTGGTCGAGGGGCTCAAGGCGGTCGACGGTGACATCTCCGACCCCAAGGCGTTCCAGAAGGCCGTCGGCAGCCTCACCCTCGACCTGCCGCACGGCGACATCAGCCTGGACCAGAACCGCAGCGGCATCGTCGACGTCGGGCTCTCCCGCCTCGCCGTCGACGACTCCGGCGAGGTCGTACAGGAGAGCGTGGCCATCGTCCCCGGCGTCGACCAGACCTTCGGCGGCACGTTCAGCCCGGACACCCCGTCCCCCGGCCGGGACTTCCCCAAGTGCCAGGAGCGGGACCTGCCCTGGGAGGGCAAGGCCATCCCCGTCGTCGACGGCGTTCTGCAGCGATAGGAGGTCAGGTCATGGCCCACACCCCTGCGGCGCCGTCCGGGTCCGCCGGCCCGGCGCCCGTCGTCCAGGTCCGCGCGGTCACGGTGGCGTTCGGCGGCCTGCTCGCCCTGCGCGGAATCGACCTCGCCCTCGCGCGGGGCGAGCGGCTGGCGGTCCTCGGGCCGAACGGAGCCGGCAAGACCACGCTGTTCAACGTGATTGCCGGCGATGTCACCCCGACCAGCGGCTCCGTCGTCATCAAGGGCGTCGAGTGCGTCCACCGGCCGTCGCGCTACCGGCCGCGCCTCGGCGTCGCCAGGACGTACCAGAAGGCGCGGGCCCTGGCCGGCCTCACGGTGCGCGAGAACATCTGTCTCGCACTCGCCGGGCTGCGGGGCCGGCACCGGGCGCTGTGGCGCTCGTCCGCCGACCGGCGGATGAGCGACGAGGCCGCCGACGTGGCGGACCGGGTGTGGCTGTCCGGGCAGCTCGACGCCGCGGCCGGGGAGCTGTCCCACGGGCAGCAGCGCCAGCTGGAACTCGGCATGGCGATCGCCACGAGGCCGGACGTGATGCTGCTCGACGAGCCGGCGTCCGGCCTGTCGCGCGGCGAGCGCGAGCGGCTCGTCGAGCTGCTGGAGTCGTTCGGCGAGGAGCTGACCCTGCTGCTTATCGAGCATGACATGGACGTGGCATTCCGTATCGCCCAGCGGGTGGTGGTGATGGCCGACGGCGAGCAGGTCAGGGCAGGCACCCCGGAGGAGGTCCGCGGCGATCCCCGGGTCCACCGGATCTACCTCGGTACGGAGGTGCCGGCATGAACGACGCACCCCTCCTGGAGGTCCGCGGGCTGCGCTCCGGCTACGGCGCCTCCGTCGTCTTGGAGGACCTCGACTTCAGCATGGGCGTCGAGGCGGTCGCGATCGTCGGCCGCAACGGCATGGGCAAGACCACGCTCTGCGACACCCTGGTCGGGTTCCTGCCGCCGACGCGCGGGGAGATCCGGCTGCGCGGTGCGCAGCTCGAGGGCCGGACGCCGGAGAAGATCGCTGGCGCCGGCATCGCCTACGTCCCGCAGGGCCGGCGGCTGTTCCCGTCCCTCACCGTCGACGAGCACCTGGCCATGCTGGCCCGCAGGGCGCGCGCCAAGCGGTGGACGCCCGAGGCGGTCTACGAACTGTTCCCGCGGCTGGCCGAGCGCAAGAAGCACGGCGGTGCCGCGCTGTCGGGCGGCGAGCAGCAGATGCTCGCCGTCGGACGGGCACTGCTGCTCAACGCGCACCTGATCGTCATGGACGAGCCCTCCGAGGGGCTGGCCCCGACCATCGTCGACGTCCTCGTCGACGTCGTGCACCGCCTGGTCGCGGAGGGGGTGGCCGTACTCGTCGTCGAGCAGAACCTGCACGCCGCGGTCCGGATGGCCGGGCGCCAGCTCGTCATGGTGTCCGGCCGGCTGGAGGCCGAGTTCACGGGCGGCGAACTGCTCAGCCGGCCGGACCTGCAGAGCAGGTACCTCGGCGTCGGCGGCGCCGACCGGGCGCCGCAGTAAGACGTCCGCCCCGCACCGCACGGTGGACGAAGGGAAACGCGATGGGAGGACCGATGGAGGCGACGAGGACGTTCGGGGTCAACACCTGGGTGTGGACCTCGCCCCTGACCGACGGGCGGCTTGCAGAGCTGGCGCCCCGCATCCGGGAGTGGGGCTTCGACGTGATCGAACTCCCGGTGGAGAACGTCGGCGACTGGGACCCCGGCAGGACGGCGAAGCTGCTCGACTCGCTCGGCTTGTCGGCCACCGTCGTGGTGGCGATGGGATTGGGGCGCGAGCTGGTGGCGGCCGACCGGGCAACGGTGACCCGCACGCAGTACTTCCTGCGGCAGGCGGTCGACGTGGCGGCCGAGGTGTCCTCGCCGGTGGTCGCGGGGCCGGTCTACGCGTCCGTGGGACGGACCTGGCGGATGGCCGACGCGGAGCGCCGCACCTGCTACGAGCAACTGCGGGACAACCTCGCTCCCGTGGTGGAGCACGCGCAGAGCGCCGGCCTCACCGTCGCGGTCGAACCTCTCAACCGCTACGAGACGAGCGTGGTCAACACCGTCGGCCAGACGCTCGACGCGCTGGCCGGCCTGCCGCCCGAGGGCTGCGGGGTCGCCCTGGACGTCTACCACATGAACATCGAGGAGCAGGACATCCCGGCGGCCGTCCGGCAGGCCGGGGACCGGATCGCGCACGTCCAGGTCTGCGGGAACGACCGCGGCGCTCCGGGCGCGGACCACCTCGCCTGGCCGGGAATCCTCACGGCCCTCGACGAGGCCGGTTACGGGGGGCCGCTGGTGATCGAGTCGTTCACCGGGGACAACGAGACGATCGCGACGGCCGCCTCGATCTGGCGGCCCCTGGCACCGAGCCAGGACACGATCGCCGTCGACGGGCTGTCCTTCCTCACCGCGATGTCCTCCGGGCACCCCCGAACCCCCTGATTTCCGTAGTCCCATCCGCAACGACGCACGGAGAGGGCAATGCGACAACGCCAGAGATTCACCCTGTTCACCGTGGTGGTGGCGGTCCTGGTCTCGTTCCTCCCGGGAATGGCCACCGCCGCCGCGCAGGACGCCGAGGCAGAATACGACGTCCTGTTCTTCCATAAGACGACTGGTTTCCGGCACGACTCGATCCCGTCCGCTCTCGCGGCCGTCGAACAGCTCGGCCAGGAGAACGGTTTCACGGTGACCGAGACGCAGGACGCCGCGGTCTTCACCGACGAAGGGCTGGCGCAGTACGAGGCCATCGCCTTCTTCACCGACGGCGAGAACACCCTCAACACCGACCAGCGGCACGCGTTCGAGCGCTACATCCAGCGCGGCGGCGGGTTCGTCGGGCTGCACTCGACGTCGAACACGGACAAGACGGACTGGGCCTGGTGGTCCGATCTCATGGGCGGCGCGTTCTTCAAGAGCCACCCCGCCGGCGCGGACCAGTTCCAGGAGGCGACCGTACGGATAGAGGACTCCACACATCCGTCGACGGCCGGGCTGCCGGCCGAGTGGGTCCGTACGGACGAGTGGTACAACTTCACCGCCAACCCGCGTGCGAAGGTCCACGTCCTGGCCACGCTGGATGAGTCGACGTACAACCCGGGACCGGACGCCATGGGTGACGACCACCCGATCGCCTGGTGCTCCGACTTCGACGGCGGCCGGACCTGGTACACCGCGCTGGGCCACAGCCCGGAGCACTACGACGAGCCGCAGCTGCGCCAGCACATCCTCGGCGGCATCCAGTGGGCCGCCGGCGCCGCCGAAGGCGACTGCGGCGAGCCGCGCGAAGGACCTCCCACGGAGGCGTCCTTCGAGAAGGTCGCGCTGGACGACAACACCGCCAACCCGATGGAACTGGCCGTCGCCCCGGACGGGCGCGTCTTCTACGTCGAGCTGGCCGGCACGGTGAAGATCTACGACCCCGAGACCAGCGCCGTGAAGACCGCCGCGCAGATACCGGTCCACCGCGGCAACGAGAACGGGTTGCTGGGCATCGCCCTCGATCCCGACTTCGAGACGAACAACTGGGTCTATCTCTTCTACAGCGCTCCATCGCCCGAGGTGCAGCACGTCTCCAGATTCACCGTCGACGGCGACACCCTGGACATGGAGTCCGAGAAGGTCCTCCTGGAGTTCACGCACCAGCGGGAGGTGTGCTGCCACTCCGCCGGCTCGATGCGGTTCGGCCCCGACGGCAACCTCTTCATCTCCACCGGCGACGACACCGCGCACTTCGCCTCGGACGGCTTCGCCCCGATCGACGGGCGCGTCCACGACGAGCACACCAGCGAGGACGCCAAGCACTCCTACGACGCGCGACGCACCTCCGGCAACACCAACGACCTGCGCGGCAAGATCCTTCGGATCACACCCCAGGACGACGGCACCTACACGATCCCGGAGGGCAACCTGTTCCCGCCGGGCACCGAGAAGACCCGGCCCGAGATCTACACGATGGGCCACCGCAACCCGTTCCGTATCGCCGTCGACGACGAGACCGGCTGGGTCTACGCCGGCGAGGTCGGCCCCGACGCCGGCGCCGACAACCCCGACCGCGGCCCGCGCGGCTACGACGAGTGGAACCAGATCCGCGAGCCGGGCAACTACGGCTGGCCGTACTGCATCGCTGACAGCCAGGCGTACCGCGAGTGGGACTTCGCGACAAGCACCCCGGGAGAGCCCTTCGACTGCGAGAACGGCCCGGCCAACACGTCCCCGTTCAACACCGGCCTGGAGACCGTCCCGCCGGCCAAGGACGCGTTCATCCACTACCCGTACGGACCGTCGCCGCAGTTCCCGGAGATTCCCGACGGCGGCGGACGCTCCGCGTACGCCGGCGACGTGTACCACTACGACCCCGAACTGCTGGGTGACGGGCAGTTTCCGGAGTACTACGACGACGCCGTCTTCGTCATGGAATGGTCGCGCAAATGGATCGGCGCGCTCCGGCTGGACGAGAACGGGAACTACAAGAGCTTCGAGCAGTTCATGCCGGACACCCTCTTCCGCAGCCCGCACGACATGGAGTTCGGGCCGGACGGGGCGATGTACCTGATCGAGTGGGGCATGGACTTCAACTACGGGGGAGGGGGCGTCAACCCCGACTCCGGCCTCTACAAGATCAACTACACTAAGGGTGCCCGGACACCGATCGCGAAGGCCGCGGTCGACAAGGACTCCGGACCCGCTCCGCTGGACGTCACGTTCTCCAGCGAGGGCAGCAACGACCCGGACGGCGACGAGCTGACGTACGCGTGGGACTTCGGCGACGGTACGACGTCGGACGAGACCAACCCGGCCCACACCTACGCCGAGCCCGGCCAGTACACCGCGCGGCTCACGGTCACCGACCCGTCGGGGCGCTCCGGCACCTCCAACGTCACGGTCACCGCGGGGAACACCCGACCAGAGGTGACCATCGCGCTGCCACACCACGGCCAGGTCTTCGAATGGGGTGATGAGATCCCCTTCGCCGTCTCGGTGGCGGACGCCGAGGACGGCACGGGCGACGCGATCGACTGCGGGCGCGTGACCGTACAACAGGGCCTTTACCACGATGAGGGCGGCAATGCCCACGTCCATCCCGGACAGTCGCAGAACGGCTGCGAGGGCGTGCTCACCACCCAGTCCGACGCGGAGCACGGAGAGGCCGCGGACATCGCGCTGACGGTGACGGCCACCTACACCGACCTGGGAGGCGAGGCCGGCGCACCGGAACTGACCGGCGGCAAGACGCACTTCCTGCAGCAGAAGCGAAAGGAGGTCGAGCACTTCGGCGACGCCTCGAACGTCGGCGTCGGCGCGGCGAACGACGAGGAGACCGGCGGCGGTGAGGCGATCACCGGCCAGAACGGCTCGTGGGCGTCGTACGACCCCTACAACCTCGACGGCGTCGGCGAGATGACTCTCCGCGCGGCGGCAGCCGATGACGCCACGGTCGAGGTGCGGCGCGGCGCGCCCGACGGCGAACTCCTGGGCACCGCGCAGATCGAGGGAAGCGTCGAGGTGCCGCGCACGGGCGGCCCGGAGGGCTTCGGCAACGCCGTCCAACTGGGCGGCACGAGCCAGTTGGAGTCCGCCGAACTACCCCAGGGTGTCGTCGAGGGCGTCGAGGACTTCACCGTCTCCGCGTGGGTGAACTGGTCCGGCGGCCAGACCTGGGCCCGGGTCTTCGACTTCGGCTCCGGCACCGGAAACTACATGTTCCTCACCCCGAGCGCCGGCGGCACCGGCAACCTGCGGTACGCGATCACCACCGGCTCCGGCGAGCAGCAGATCAACGGCTCGCAGCCGCTGCCCACCGACGGGTGGCAGCACGTTGCGGTCACCTTGTCCGGCACGAAGGGAACGCTTTATCTGAACGGCGAGCCGATCGGGACGAACGACAACATGACGTTGAACCCGGCGGACCTGGGCCCCACGGAGCAGAACTGGATCGGCGACTCGCAGTGGGAGGCGGACCCGCTTCTCCACGGCGGTGTCGACGATTTCAACATCTTCGACCGGGCCCTGACGCAGAACGAGGTGCAGTCGCTGACCGCCAAGCCCGGCGGCGACGTCGGCGGCGGCAACGTCGCCTGGTACAAGTTCGACGAGGACGGCGGCACCACGGCCGTCGACTCCTCCGCACAGGGCAACGACGCGAGCATCCTTCTCGCCGAGGACGCCGCGCCCTGGCAGAACGTGACGCTGGATCTGAAGCCCGCGACGGGTACGTTCCCGCTGCACCTCGTCTTCCCGGACAGCAAAGTCCGGGTGAACTGGTTGGAGCTGACCCCGGGGACGGCGGCGACGTCGTACGAGCGTGTGGTGGCACAGCACAGCGGTAAGGTGATGGACGTCCAGAACCCGAACACCAGCGATGGTGCCACGGTCGGTCAGTGGACGTGGAACGGCAACCCCTGGCAGCAGTGGGAGTTCCGTGACGCCGGTGAGGGCTATGTGAACATCGTCAGCCGGCACAGCGGCAAGTGTCTCGACGTGCTCCAGGAGTCGCATGCGAACGGTGCCGACGTCATCCAGTGGGTCTGCCACGGCGGCGCCAACCAGGAATGGGAGCTCATAGAGGTCGGCGACGCGATACAGCTCCGGGCACGGCACAGCGGAAAGTGCGCGGACGTCGAGGACGAGTCCACCGCTGACGGTGCCAGGGTTCAGCAGTGGACCTGCCACGGCCGCGGGCACCAGCTCTGGCAGCGCCAACCCGTCTAATCCCGGCAACCCCCGGCACCGGTCACCCGCATCGCGCGGGTGACCGGTGTTCGGTGGTACGGGCGCGGCGTCTGGCGGCGGCGGGAGAAGGTCTCGTGCCTCGGCGTCGATTGCACCGGACCCGGACCTGTCGCCGCCGGTCAGTACGCGGGACGAGGCTCGGATCCAAGGCGGCGTCAATCGACGGTGACAGGGCTCAGGGTGAACCCGTCGTTGGGCTTGCCGGCGAGGAGGTCGGCCAGTCCGCCGCTGAGCGCGTACGTCGTGCCGTCGGGTCCCGCGGTCACGTCGCTGGTGACGGGGTCCTCGACGGTGTCGGTGCCGCTCACCGTGGCCTCCGCCCAGCCCTTTCGGGGGTCCACGTGCTGGATCTCGGCGGGTGCGCCGGACAGCAGACCGCTGCTGACGGCCGTGATCGAGCCGTCCTCCAAGAGCCGCATCCCGGCCGTGGGGGACGCCAGCGGGGCGGAGAGTTCTACCGGCTGTGCCTCTTCGGGGTGGTGGACGGGCACCCGTACGAGGGAGCCGTCGGCCATGGCGATGACCAGCTGGTCCCCCTCCACCCACTCCACCGCTGCCATCCCCACGTCCTGCAGGAAGTCGGGAATGTCCAGCTCGCCCTGCAGCAGGTCGTTCTGCAGGAGGACCGAGGCGTCGCCGTCCGGGGCGACGCGGAACACCGTCGGGGTCAGCTGGTCGACGGCGTAGACCGTACCGTCGGGGGCTACCGTCAGGTCGGCGATCAGGTGTTTCCTGCCGTCGTTGGTGATCGCGGTCAGGTCCGTGCACCAGTCCTGTTTCCCGGTCTTCAGGTCGTAGCTGCCCACACCGGCGATGCGGAAGGGGGCGTCCGGGCGGGAGCGGTCGGCAAGGCCGTAGTCCACGTTGCTGACCAGGAGGCGGTCTCGTTCGCGGTCGACGTGGACGGCCTGGGCGGATACCAATTCCGGGTCGTCGATGTGGGTGCGGACCCGTCCGTCCGGACCGAAGGCGAAGACCTTGCCCTGGCTCAGCGAGCCGGCGAAGAACGTGTGCGACTTCGCGTCGTAGTCCAGCGAGTGCGGGAACACGTTCGAGCCGTCGGCCTTGATGACGTCGGCCGCCTCGTGCTCGCTCTGCCGGCTCTGCTCGGTCCGGGGCCGCTCGGGGCCGGTATCGGCGTGGGAGTCGTTGGCGGCGCACGACGTTCCGGTGACCGCGGTGGCGACAAGTGCGGCGCTTGCGAGGGCGATCCTCAGCTTCGTCTTCTTCTTCATTGTCCTTGTTCCTCGGAAGGGTTGGGCCTGCGGGCATGCGACCGTCGCAGGGCAGGCGGGGGCAGAGGGGGTGGCGTTGACGGGGCGGCGGGAAGACGCGCGTGACGAGGCCGCGCGGGTGGCCCCGGGCGATGTCCGGCAGTGGTGCGGTGCGCGGGCCTGGCGGGTCGGCCGGGTCAGGAGTGCAGAGGATCGACGCGTACGGGTACGTCGGCGGCGGGGTGGGCGGTGGCCGGCGTGTCCGCGGCGGGCTGGAGGGTCTGGTTGAGCAACTGCAGTGCCGCCTGGGCGGCGGAGCCGGGCGCCGCCGTCGTCACCACCACCCTGATGCCCTGCGCCCGGGGCACCGGGAGCGAGTGCTGCAGTACGTCCAGTTCCCCGACCGTCGGATGGCGCATCCGGTACTCGGCCATGCCCCATGCGCGCACGCGGTGTTCGGCCCACAGCTTGGCGAACTGCGGGCTGCCCATGGTCAACTCGCCTATGAGGGAGGCCAGCTGGGGATCGTCCGGATCCTCACCGACCGCCTGCCGCAGTTTGCCCACCACGTCCCGTGCCTTCCTGGGCCAGTCCACGTACAGGTCCCGCGTGTGGTCGTCCAGGAACACCAGCCGGGCGGTGTTGGGCCGCGTGGCCGCTCGGCGGGGGCTGTCCAGGGGCAGGTGCCCGGCGAACAGCGCATGCCCGGCGCGGTTCCACATCAGGACGTCCGAGCGCCGGCCGACGACGACCACGGGTGAGTCCCCGAAGGCGTCCACCAGTTGGCGCACCGCCGCGGTGACCCGCTCGGCGGGGCGGCGGCGGCTCTGCCGGCTCTGCCGGGCCTCGCCGGACAGGGTGTGCAGGTGGCGCCGCTCCGTGTCGTCCAGGCGCAGCGCCGTGGCCAGCGCGTCGAGGACCTGCGGCGAGGCGTTCAGCGACAAACCCTGCTCCAGCCGGATGTAGTAGGCCACGCTGACACCGGCCAGCCGGGCCAACTCCTCGCGCCGCAGCCCCGGCACCCGCCGCAGGTCCCCGTAGTCCGGCAACCCCACGTCGGCCGGCTTCAACTGCGCCCGGCGCGTGGACAGGAACTCACCGAGGAGGGACTTGCCGTGGTGGCTGGTGGCGGTCATGGGTCCGAGTATGGTCAGGCTCGCCGCAACCAGCCTGCCCCTGCGAGTAGCAGACACGAAGCGGTCGCGCCCCACCACTCGGCGGGGCTCGGTCCACGGTCCGTGCGCATCAGATCTGAGATCTCCACTGGCAGCCTGAGGTTGTTGCGCTCCGCTCACCGTGATCACGAGGCAGTGCGCGGCGAGCGCGTCGGCGCGGTGGCAAGTCCCGTTGTCTAGGACGACACCGTCGGCGCAGATCGGTGTGTATCACAAACACGAAGGGGCCGCGGAGGGTCGGAGCTCTGTCGAGCTGACCGGCAGCATCAGCGGGTGAGCTGGGCAGACCCCATGTGGTGACGCTCTGTCGACCTGGCCGATGCTCGTCTGCGGGATCCCTTGTCACGAGCAGATGGATCTGCTCTACTGTCCGGCACTCTTGAATGTATGCGAAACATCCTAGGATCCGCGGATCTGGCCATGTGGGCAGGAGACGCTTCGATCCCGCGACTTGAGGGACGACCGTGCGGGTGGACGGGCTGAAGGACTGAGCGGCGGGGGCATCAGTCAACTCGACAAGTGCAAGGACGTAGCATGAAGAGATTGCGCAAGATCCAGTGCGGCGTCGTCGCGTACGCGATCGCGCTCGCCATTGCGATCGGCGGCGTACTCGCAGGGCCTCAAGCCGATGCGGCTCAAACCGGTGGAACGGCACCGTACTTGAACCAGTGGGCGGTCTCCGGTCCCTACACCGATCCGGTGGTCAAGGAGTCTTCCCCACCGGTGGTCCCCGCCCTTGGCACGTCTCTCAAGGCCCCGGGCAGCAACGAGACGTCGACTTGGCAGTACTTCGACGATCGCGTCTTCAACCGGAACTACGACGACTACAACGATCTGATGGGCTACTTCGACGTCAAGCAGGGGCAGGCCACGGCCGGCAAGTGGGTGATGGCCGCGAGCTACGTCTACAGTCCGACCGCGCAGGACGTTCAGTGGCAGGTCGGCGGCTCGGGCGTGTACCGGTTGTTCGCGAACGACGCTCAGGTCGGCCAGCAGGACAGTGTCGCGAACAGGGTCGACAAGAACGGCAAGAAGTACCCCATTCAGTTGCAGGAGGGCTGGAACAAGCTTCTGATCGAGATTCAGCACAAGAACACCAGCAAGAGCAAGAACTTTCTCGGCTTCTACGCGAGACTCTGTGACGGTGCCGGCGACCTCGTCCCCGACCTGACGCACTCCGTGGCGGGACCGAATGTGTCCGGCAACCAGCTCTCTGTCGCCACAACGGGCCTCAGTGTTGATCAGGAAGCGTTCGAGAAGCGCAACGCGAACGTGCCGGCGAACGACTATCCTTCCAACACTCTGCCGTACGCCTACGACGAGAACCCCTATGTCGGAATGGTCGCGACGATCGACGGCAAGCGGAACACGTCGAGCATCGCCCCGCAGGCTGCTCCGTTCACCTTCCAGGCCGCCGGTGGGACTCCCGGGTATGAGTGGGACCTCGCCGATGGCCAACTGCCGCCCGGGCTCACACTGGCGGCCGACGGTCATATCGAAGGCACGGTATCGGACGGTGCGCATGGCGAGAAGCAGAAGGACTACGCCTTCACCGTGCAGGTGACCGACGCGCAGGGCGCCTCCGCGAAGAAGCAGTACACGATCACGGTCAAGAGAAACCCGGTCGACTGGTTCGTCGACGGGAAGATGTCGGCCCTGTCCCACACCACAGGGACCATGCCGAACCTGTACGACCCGAATTACAACTACGACGAATGGGCCCAGAAGGCCAAGGAAATGGGCGTGACGATGCTCTCGACAGAGAGCATCCAGAACACCATCTACTACTGGCCGTCGCCGAACGCGAACCTGACCCCGAGCGACAGCAACAAGCTGTACAAGTACAACGCGCTGTACAAGGCCGATGACGGCACCTGGCACGTGAAGGACCGCGTCAAGCAGGCCAAGGAGGCTGCTGAGCGTTACGGCTTGAGGTTCGGCGTCTACCTTTCCTCGTTGTACGAGGGATCTCCCATTCTGGAGAGCGACATTCAGGACCTCGTCGCGCGGTACGACCCGTGGTACGTGTTCGCCGATGGCGGTCCGGAGTCCTACTCGAACATCGACGTCGCCTGGAGTTCCGCGCGCAACTACAACGACCGGGTGCTTATCGACGCGAACCCGAACGCGCAGACCGGGGATCAGGACATCACTCTGCACGAGCGCGCGTTCTGGAACAGCGAGCCGTACCATGACGGCCATTGGCGTAACGGGATCCTGCCGCAGGGCCGGAAGGTCGCCCATGAGGAATGGAACGACCCGTACACCACGGCCCTGGATATCTGGACGCAATACGCTAAAGGGAACGAGCGGGACAACTGGGCTGAGGCGACAAAGGAGCTGATCAACCAGTACGGCCACGGCTATGTCATGAACTATGACTCCTCGGTCACCGTGACCCGTGGCATGGACAACCTGAGCAGCAACCTGGACAACACCAACATCTTCTCGATGGTGCCGATCTCCTCCCAGCAACTGTCGGACATGCGCGCTTCGATCGTGAGGTGGATGAACAACGTCGCCGGGCCCGACCTGCGCGAGTCCATGTACGGCACCACGCCGTACACCATGGACTACACGCTCAAACCCGGCTGGTACACCGACCCGCAGAAGGCCATCGCTCATGGTCAGGGCCCCGAGTGGGGCTACGCCATGGCACGCGACCAGTACGTCTACATGCACATGATCAAGAACCAGATCGACGGTGCGGCGAAGTCGGGCTTCGAAGGCCAGGACCGCATGAGCCGGATCGGTCCGTTCGACTACAAGGTCGACGCCGTGGAGTGGCTGAACAAGGGGATCTCGCTGCCGTTCACCATGGAGCGGGACGGAGCCAAGTATTACATCGACATCGACACGTCCGAAGTGACGACGGATCCCGTTGACACGATCATCAAGATCAGGACGAAGAGTCCCGTCAGGGACTACCGGATGACGAGTGTCAAGCTGTTCAGCAGCCAGCCCTCGGCAAGTACCCTGCAACTCAGGGCCGAGAGCTACATGAACGACTACGCCAACGTCTTCGCGCCTGCGAAGCTCAGCTTCGCCAGTGACAACGAGCGGGTCGCCACAGTGGGAGGCACCGGCCGGGTCAGGGCCGTCGGCGACGGGGCCGCGACCATCAAGGTGACCGCGACCTACAACGACGGTGTGAACGAACCGCAGGTCAAGACCGACACGTACCCGGTGAAGGTTCGCGATGGCGCGATTTCGGCGGCACTCCCGCTTGTCGGCGTCAACATGCTCACCGACGGATCGTCGTTCTGGGGGCAGTTCTCGACGAACAAGGACGTGCCGGTGGAGTTCAAGGGCTACACCCGTAAGGGCGGCACCGTCGATATCCTCAACGCATCGGAGGTCAAGTACCACTACGCCACCGTTGACGGCAAGCGCGACAACGCTGCCGGCAAGATAGTGGTGTCCGAGGTCCCGGCCGCAGAATCGCCGTTCGCCGTCGAAAACGGCACCATGAAGTTCACCGGCAAGGTCGCCAAGCCGACGATGTACAGCTACTGGGCGGACATCACGGTGGACGGGAAGACCTACACCTCGACCCGGAACTACGTCACGCTTATCCCCGACTTCAACGCCGCGCGGGGGATCGCACCGAAGGTGTCCACCGACAAGGAGCACGCGAGCACCTTGTCCGACGGCATCATCAATGACGCGGCGGGAGGCAATGCTGAGAAGTGGGTGGCGCCGGCCGGCGACGAATCTCCGAGCATCACCTACGACCTGCAAAAGATGCAGGAACTCACCCGCGTCAACGTCTTCTTCAACCATCGCATGCCCGATGCCGACAACGTGACCTACCACAACGTGCCGAAGAAGGTGAAGATCGAGTACAGCGAAGACGGCGTCAAGTGGACCACGGGCAACGAAACGTCGACCCTGTCCGGGCCCGGTCTGCCGACGTCGAGGGACACACAGGCAGTTCCGCAGAGTGACACGACACTGTATGCCTGGGAACAGGAGGGTCTCTACTACAACTATCCGGTGGATCCCGACCGTTCCAGCGTTCAGGCGCGGTACGTGCGGGTCTCGTTCCCCGGCGGCGGCCAGAATGGCAGCCCGGTCGACGTACTCGAGGTTCAGGCGTTCTCGCTGAGAGACCTCACCGCACTCGGCAGCATCGAACTGGCTCCGGAAGTCAGCGCGGATGGCAAGACCGCCTCGACCGACGTGGCGGGGTTCTCCTTCCTCGGCCAGCCGCTCGATCTGAACAAGGCGCATCTTACTTTCACCAGCGACGATCCCTCCGTGGCCGAAGTCGGGGCCGACGGCGTGGTATCGGCCGTAGGGAAGGGGCGTACCAGAATCAATGTGACCGCCGAGTTGGAGGGGTACCGCACAAGCGATCACTTCTACGTCGACGTGGATGCATCCGGCCAGTTGTCTCTGCCGGCGTTTCTCGACGATGTGAAACTGTCACTCGACAGCAGCACCATCAAGACGGGTGAGCCGATTGTAGGAGCGGTTGACGGAACCCTGAACACCGGAGATAAGGTAAACCCGTCGAAGGCGACAGTTTCCTACAAGTTCAGCGATGACCGTCTGGCGGTCGTGCCGGGCAGTAACACCATCGTGCTGAAGGAGCCGATCTCCGGCACATTCAAGGCGACCGTGCAAGCTGTCATGACGCTGGACGGGGTGGAGATGCAGTCGGGCGAGGAAACGATCGTCGCACGCAGCACCAACATCGCCGGTCAGGCGCAGGTGACGGTCTCCTCGGTCCGGGACCGGAACGGCGTCCCGGACGGTGGCGATCAGGACGACCGCTATGTCGGCACGAAGGCGGTCGACGGCTCCAAGTCCACGTCCTGGGCGGCGCAGAAGGCCGACCGGACTCCGTGGATCAAACTCGACTTCCCTGCTGCGGTGGAGATCGACAAGGTCAACCTGATCGATCGTGGAGGATCCGGCGACCGGATCGTGGACGGACTCCTGGAATGGGAAGGCGGCAGCAAGCGGGTCACCGGAATCCAGTGGGACGGTCAGCCGGACAATGTCGTGACGCTTGATGCGCCAGTGAAGACCAGATGGGTGAAGTTCACCATCGATCCCGATGGCACGTACGACAACCCAACCGGCGCGGAGTGCGGTCTGGCGGAGTTCGAGGTGTATGAGGCGCAGAAGGCGGCGTCCATTGTCGACTTCAAGGCCGTTTCCGCCGACACGAAGGTCGGTGTCGTGCCGACGCTGCCGGCACAGGCCGAGGCCGTCTACAGCGATGCCACGACCAAGTCCGTCGATGTGACCTGGGATTCCGTCCCGGAGGACAAGGTCGCCGACGAGGGATGGTTCACCGTGGCCGGAGTGGCCGCCGGCACATCCGTCGAGGCGCGAGCAGTCGTCACCGTGAACGACGAGTAGCCGGCCAGGTCGCAGCCGCCCCGGCAGCGAGAATCCCGCACCCCGGGGGCTTCGTGCCCTCGGGGTGCGGCGTCCTGGCGTATCGGCTCCCCGTTGGAGCCGGCGCGGTGGTGGCAGACGTGTTCGAGCTGATGAGGCGGTTGGTGCGAAGCCAAGAGCGTGGTGACATGGGAGTCGGCCGACGGCGATTCGCCGCCGGCCGACATCGCCGTGACCGTTACGTTCCGGATACGGGCTCGGATACTCCTTGGCCCTCGAAGTCGATCCAGTTGACGTTGGAACCGCCGCTGACCTGCACGAAGTACAGTGGCCCGGTCACCGTGGTCGAGGCGCCGACAGGCTGGGCGGAGAAGTTCTGGTACGTCTGCCAGCCGCCGGTGCCCGAAACCTGGATCGTCGCAACGGTCGGTCCGTTGTCAGGATCGCCGGTACGGACCTCCCACGTCGCACCGCTGGTGGGGCTTGCCGCGCGAAGCGTGATCCGATCGATGCGACTGAGGTTCATGACGTCCCACCCGAACCAGTCGCCCGGCTCGATATAGCCGACGTTCTTGCCGCCGCCCGCGACGTCACCGGTGTCCTCGATCTGGACTCCGGCGGTGCCGCCCGAGGTCGATCCCTTGAGCCGCCCGTGCTGGTCGAAGAACTCGGCCTCGGTGCGCTTGGTGTGCAGCGCCACAGTGTCCTCACCCGTGAGCGCCGAGGCACCGGCACCGCCTTGGTCGGTATACGTGGCCGTGACCACGCCGAATATGTTCTCGCCGATATGGCCCTCGTCCCCGGTGAGCACGAAGCTGCCGCTGCAGCCGTGGTACTGCTCATAGCCGTGGGAGTGTTCGTCGTGGCCGAGCCCGGGCTGGACGACCACGTTCTGGCAGTCGATCGTGCCGTCCTCCGGGTCGTTGACCTCGACCTCGTACCGGATGGTGTCGCCGAATTCGAAGAATCCACCGTCTGAGGGAAGGACCAGCTTCACCTCCGGGGCGGTGTTGCCGACTGTGATGGCGACGCTGGATACACCGGTGCGTCCGTCAGGATCCGTCACCGTCAGGCGTGCGGTGTAGTCTCCGGCGGTCTCATAGGTGTGCGTGGGAGCCACGTCCGTGCTGTCGGTGGTGCCGTCGCCGTCGAAATCCCATGCGTAGGTGAGGTTCTGTCCGTCTCGGTCGTTCGACTCCGACCCGTCGAATGCGACCGTGAGAGGGGCTGGGCCCGACGTCCTGTCCGCGGTGGCGTGGGCAGTCGGGGCCCGGTTCCCCTGGACGTAGTCGATACGGTAGATGCCCGAGTCGGCATTGTTGCCGCCGAAGCCGCTGCCCCACTCGATCACGTAGAGCGCTCCGTCGGGGCCGAACTGCAGGGCGTGCGGGCGCGTGAGATTCATCCCTGCGAAGATGCGGTTGACGTCGGTGTACGCGCGCCTGGTCCGGTCGAGTTGGACCGTGAAGAGGCGGCTGTCGTTCCAGTCGGCCCAGATTGCCTTGCCGTCGAAGTACGCCGGCCACTTGCGTTCGGATTCCAGGTCCGGGTCGTAGTGGTAGCTGCCCGAGGTCATCGGCGCACCGCTGCCGCCGATCTCGGGCACGCCGGTTGACGACTTGCCCTGCCACATCGTGGCGGGTTCGGCCGACGGCAGCTTGGTCAGTCCGGTGTTGTTCGGCGAGTCGTTCGTGGGAGCCGAGCAGTCGGACGCCGGGCCCGAGGTGTCGGTGGCGAAGTCGTAGTCCCGGTAGGCCGTGTTCGCGCCGACGCAGTACGGCCAGCCGTAGAAGCCCGGCTTGTGGACGATGTTCCACTCGACGCGTCCGTCCGGGCCGCGGTCGGGGCTCGAAGACCCGGCATCGGGGCCGTAGTCGGCGACGTACAGGCTCCCGGTCTCTTCGTCGAGTCCGATCCGGAAGGGATTGCGGAACCCCATGGCGTAGATCTCGGGCCGGGTCCGGTCGTCACGGTCGTCGAAGAGGTTGCCCGCCGGCACGGCGTAAGTGCTGTCGGGCTTGGGCCTGATCCGCAGGATCTTGCCGTTGAGGCTGTCGGTGTTGGCGGAGGTGCGCTGGGCGTCCCAGGCCGAGCGCCCCGGCCGCTCGTCGACGGGGGCGTATCCCGACGACGCGAACGGGTTGGTGTTGTCGCCGGTGGCTATGTAGAGATTGCCCTTGTGGTCGAACTCCAGCGCCCCACCCGCGTGACAACATTGCTCCCGCTGGGTGTCGACGGTCAGCACGACCTTCTCCGACGACATGTCGAGAGTGCCGCCCTTCATGGTGAACCGGCTGACGCGGTCGACGGCTTCGTCGCCCTGGGGTGAGTAGTACAGGTAGAGGTGCCCGTTGGCTGTGAAGTCGGGGTCGAGTGCGACGCCCAGGAGCCCGAACTCCTGACCGGTGTAGACGTTGAGGTGGCCGGCCGTCGACGTGCCGCCGTCGGGGGCGATGACCTTCAGATCGCCGTTGCGGTCGATGTAGACGACCTGGCCGTCGTCGGCGACGGCCAACTCCATCGGGTTCGCCGTGTTGTCGTCGAGGGTGACCTTCTCGAAGCTGTCGGTGAGCGTGGCCGCGCAGTCGGCGTCCTCGGCACCCGCCGCGGTGCGGATACCGCCCAGGAGGTGGCGCAGGAACTTCGGATCCGAGAAGGACTCCTCCGTGTGGCCCATGCCCGTGTACCAGGACCGACCGCCGTCGTACCCTTGGCACCAGGTGATCGGATGCTCGGGCCCCATGCCGCCGCCGCTGTACGTCGATTCGTCCAAGGACGCGAGCACGTGCACCTTTCCGCGCGGATTAGCGCGGTAGTTGTACCACTCGTCGAATCTGCTCCAGGCCGGTGAGAAGCCGGCGGTCGACGGGTGAGCCGGGTCCTCTACCTTGACGGTGGCGTTCTGCTGGGCCGGGTGATTCTTGAAGTAGGCACCGACCAATTCGCCGTACCACGGCCATTCGTATTCGGTGTCGGACGCGGCGTGCACGCCTGCGTATCCACCGCCGGAACGGATATAGCGCTCGAATGCGGCCTGCTGGGTCTCGTCGAGTACGTCGCCGGTCGTCGAGAGCCAGACGACGACATCGTAGCGGGCGAGGTTCTCGTCCGTGAACGCCGAGGCGTCCTCCGTGGTGTCGACGGTGAACCCGTTGTCGTCACCGAGCTTGCGGATCGCGCTGATCCCTGCCGGAATCGAGGAATGCCGGAACCCGGCCGTTTTGCTGAAGACGAGAGCGGAGAACGGATCGGCATCGGGTTGGTCGGCGTGGGCGGCGGTCGGAATACCGATGACCCCGCCGAGCGGGAACACAATCAAGAGCACCAGAATCCGCGCGAGTCTGCGGCGTATTCGTGCTCCGAGCCGGGTCGTGATGTCTGTCACCACGAGCCTCCCTGGTCAGTACCGGTGCACCCGGCCGGAATGGGCCGGACGCGCTTGTTCGGCGTGCAGCCCGCACGAGGTCCGTCCCCGGAAGCGGGAAAGGGCCCGGCGCGGAGAAGCAACGTGCCGTTGAGGACCTTCGCCGTCCTCCGGCGAGACTCCCTGCTGTTTCACTCACTTGCGTGGGCCCTCGTCGGCACGCATGGAGGGTCTCGCCCTGAGGGCGAGCAGGATGTCGCCCGGACGACAACCCGTGATGCCGGGCGCTCTTGCGGCTGTGGGCGTCTTCGGCCGGTCGGCCGCCGCCGTTGCTGCGCCGCGCGCGCCGGTGATCGGCGCTCCCGACCACGGCTCAACGGCTTGCCCACAGGAGCCCTCTTTCGGTGAGGGTGCGCACGTGCGGACTCCTGAAGTCGTCCGGGCTGTGACCGACGGTGGACACGAAGACGCGGCCCTTGCCCCATGTCCTGACCCACACCGCGGGAATACTCACCGACCGCTGGCGCGTGTCATCGGCGTCGACCGTGAGGGTGGCGAGCACGTCGTTCAAGGGGTCGTTCAGGGTCCAGTACGGCTCGGTGTCGACGTCGAACGAGCCGAGCCCGGCGATGACCGGGTGGTCGGCGTGTTCCGGGGTCAGGTGTATCCGGTGCCGGCCGGGACCCTGCGGTCGCGTGAGGAACTTCCCGCCGGTCAGGAACTGGTAGTCGAGGTCTTCTCGAAACGCGTCGACGACACCGGCGTGCCAGCCGGCAAAGCCTGTTCCCGCCCTGACTGCTGCGATCAGGCCGGCGGTCTCACCGGCGGTGATGTCACCCCTCGTCCAGCACTGCACGATCAGGTCGGTCTCCACGAGCAGGTCCTCGTCCTCGTAGACCTCCAGGGAGTCCTCGACCAGGATCCGAAACCCGTTCTCACGGAGGAACGGCATGAAGAGGTTCGTCGTCTGGACGGGAAAGCTGCCCTCCCAGCCGCCTCGCACCACCAAAGCCTGCCGATGTCTGGAGGTCATAGGGCTGTCTCCTTCCGCCCGTCCGGCCACGTGGCAGCCTCGGCCACCCGTTCCCGCGGAGCACATGCCAGCTATGCGGTAGTGACGCGAGGGTGCCCGCTCTGCAAAGTTGCGAAAAAATTATCGGCCGGGAGCAGACTCTAGGAACACGCCGCACAAGCGTCAAGGTGTCGGACACGGCTGCCCGAAAGATTCTCGGCAGGAACTGCCGGGGTGCGCCCGCAGCACGGGGCCACGATCCGCTGCAGACTGCCCGGTGACTTTCGCCAGCAGGGGAGAGCCGCGCTCTGGTCGGTCGCGGTGGGACCTGGACCGGTCAGCCGCGGTGGGCTGTGCTGTCGCGGACGACCAGGGTCGTGGCCAGTTCGACCCGGGGGCTTTCGGGCTCGTCGCCGTTCATCAGCCGGAGCAGTGTCCGCAGCGCGCTGCCGCCCATGTCCTTCAGCGGCTGGCGCACCGTCGTCAGCGCCGGGGAGACCCACCGCGCCTCGGGCAGGTCGTCGAAGCCGACGACGCTGATGTCCTCCGGCACGCGCAGCCCGGCTGCGGCCAGGGCCTCGTATCCGCCGATGGCCATGTGGTCGGAGCAGATGAACAGCGCTGTCGGCGGCTCGGGCAGCTCGCAGAGCGCCCGTACCTGCTCCGCGCCGCTGGCGCGGTCATAGGTCCCGTACCGGATCATCGCCGGATCCACGTCGATGCCCGCCGCCGCCATGGCGGAGCGGTAGCCGGCGGTGCGCGCACGCGCGTAGAGGTGATGCGGCGGCCCGGTCACCAGCGCGATACGCCGGTGCCCGCGGTCCAGGAGGTGGGTGGTCGCCTCGTAGGCGCCCGCCCAGTTCGTCGTGCCCACAGAGACGACATCGGGTGGCGGATCGCTGAGCGGATCGATGACGACGATGGGAATCTGTGCCTGCCGCAGGCGGGTGAGTTCGTCGGGGGTCGGCTCGATGAGACCCAGGACAACGCCCGCACTGCCGCGCTCCACCACACGGTCCACCCAGTCCTGGGCGCCGTGGTTGTTCGCCGAGGAGCCCGATCGGGCCGCGGAGATCACGACGTGCACCCCCGCCTCGTACGCCGCTGCTTCCAGCCCGCTCGCGACGCTCGCCGGCCACGACCCGTCGAGCCCGCTCATCACCAGGTCGAGGGCGCGCACGGCCGACGCGGACAGCGGTACACCGCGGCGCGCGTACTGGTGCTGGCGCAGCGCGGAGTCGACCTTGACGCGGGTGTTCGTCGAGACGTCGTCCCGGCCGTTCAAGACCTTGGAAACGGTGGAGATCGACACGCCGGCCGTCTCCGCGATCTGTGCAAGCGTGGGCCGCGGTGTCCTGGTTCCGGTCACAAATCCGCTCTCTGCTCTCCCGAAAATTTTCGGCATGCGTCGACTCTCTCCTCAGGAGATTACCGCGCAGTTCAGCTATGCGCCGACACCGAACCTGATTGCGGAGGGGGCCGCGCGGTCGGGATCTTGACGGCCCTCATCGTGCGGGTTACCTTGCATCAAGCATTTTCGAAACTTTTGACACGCTCCGCCCGGGTCATCGCGACGGATCGCATGGATCGTACGAAGGCGACGTGGCCGTCGCTTGAAGGAGACGTCATGTCATCGTCGACACCCCCGGCTCCCTTGCGGGTAACGGTCTGGGGGGAGGACCTGCACGAGCAGCGCGATGCCGAGGTCGCCAAGAGGTATCCGCAGGGCATGCACGGTGCCATCGCCGACGGCATCTCCGAACATCTGGGCGAGGAGGTGCGGGTGCGTACGGCGACGCTGGGGGAGCCCGAGCACGGCTTGACCGAGGAAGTGGTCGCGGAGACGGACGTGCTGACCTGGTGGGGGCAGCTCGCCCACCGCGAGGTCTCCGACGAGGTGGTGAAACGGGTGCACCGCCGGGTGCTGGCCGGGATGGGCCTCATCGTGCTGCACTCCGGGCACCTGTCGAAGATCTTCACCCGGCTCATGGGCACCACCTGCACCCTTCGCTGGCGCAGCGCGGAAGACCGCGAACTCATCTGGACGACCGCACCGTCCCATCCCATCGCCGCCGGTGTGCCGCATCCCATCGTCATCGAACAGCAGGAGATGTACGGGGAGTTCTTCGACATCCCGACCCCCGACGAGCTGATCTTCATCAGCTCCTTCAGCGGTGGTGAGGTCTTCCGCAGCGGCTGCACCTTCCGGCGCGGTCACGGCAAGATCTTCTACTTCAGCCCGGGGGACCAGGACTACCCCGTCTACCACCACCCACACGTACGCCGCGTCATCGCCAACGCCGTCCGCTGGGCAGCCCCCGACGCCGGCCACGCGAGACCACGACTGATCCACAGCGACACCGGCTGGTTCCTCAACGGCGACGGCGACGGCGTACGGGAATGACCAAGCGGCCCATCAGGACCGAGCCGGCCTTCCGGACGGTGCCGGACGACGGCGAGCCGCTGCGGATCCTCGTCGTCGGTGCCGGCCGTATGGCCCGGCTCTGGCTGCGCACCATCCTCACCTCCCCCGACACCGTGCTGGCCGGGGTGGTCGACATCGACGCTGCCGCAGCCGAGAAGGCCCGCATGGAGGCCGGCGCCCCGGACGTGCCCACCGGGCGGGACCTCGCCACGCTCGCGGCGGCCACCTCGCCGGACGCCGTCGTCGATGTGACCGTCCCCGCGGCGCACCTCCCCGTCACCCTTGAGGCCCTCGCCCTCGGCCTGCCAGTGCTCGGCGAGAAGCCGCTCGCCGCCACACTCCCGGAGGCGCTGCGTCTGGCCGCCGCCGCCGAGCTGGCAGGCGAGTTGTTCATGGTCAGCCAGTCCCGCCGCTACCACCCGCACCTCTTCGCGTTCAGGCAACAGGCCGACCGGCTGGGCCGACTTGGCATCCTGACCACCGAGTTCTTCAAAGCGGCCCGCTTCGGCGGGTTCCGCGAGGCGATGGACCACCCGCTGTTGCTCGACATGGCGATCCATCCGTTCGACACCGCCCGCTGGCTGCTGGACGCCCAGCCCGTCTCGGTCCGCTGCGAGGAGTACAACCCCGGCTGGAGCTGGTACGCCGGTGCCGCCGCCACCACCGCTGTCTTCGAGATGACCGGGGGCAGCCGCTATGTCTTCACCGGGAGCTGGTGCAGTCCCGGCCTGGAGAATTCCTGGAACGGAGCATGGCGGCTCAGCGGCGAACACGGCTCCATCACCTGGGACGGCCGCCACCCCGCCGCCGTCGAGACGGCACCCGGAAAGGACGTGGACCGGGAACCGGGGCTCATGCGGACGACGGCTGAACCCATGAGAGGCATCGCCGGCTCCCTGGCCGAATTCGTGCACGCGCTGCGCACCGGCACCGTGCCCATGGGCGAGGTCCACGACAACGTGATGAGCCTTGCCATGGTGACCGGCGCCCTCGAGTCCGCGGTGACCGACCGGCGGATCCGCATCGAGGACATCTTCGAGACCGCGCTGGCCGACGCCCTCGCGGCAGCCACCGGCCCCGAACGCGACCTGCTTCGCTCCCGGACCCGTATGGGGTGACCAGGCGGCAGCCCTTCCCGTCCGGCAACCGGCAATCCGTTGGCCACGCATCCGGCGACTGCGACGCCCGGGAGCACGGGACGGCTGCATTGCCAGAGCCTTGCGCCCGCTCAGCTTTGAGGCTGCGCGGGCAGCGTCTGCTCGGCCCAGATGGTCTTTCCGTCCGGGACGTACCGTGTCCCCCAGCGGTGCGCGAGCTGTGCGACGAGGAACAGCCCGCGGCCCCCCTCGTCCATCACTCGCGCGTGACGCATGCGTGGTGCTGTGCTGCTGCCGTCGGTGATCTCGCAGATGAGCACGGAGTGCCGGATGAGGCGGAGCCGGATCGGGCCGACGGCGTAGCGGACCGCATTGGTCACGAGTTCGCTGACGATAAGCTGCGTGATATCCGTGAGATCTTCCAGACCCCAGACCGCGAGTGCGTCTGCAACCAGGGCGCGGGTCTCACCCACTCGCGCGGGGTCGGGGGCCAGATCCCAGGACACCACCTGCTCGGGTCCCAGGGCATGTGCCCGGGCGACGACGAGGGCCAGATCGTCAGTCTGTGGCGTGTCGCCCATGCTGCTCAGAGCTCTGTCGCAGATCGCCTCCAGCGATACCTCGGGATGGCCCAGCGCTGCGATCAGCCTGTCGAGGCCCGACGCCAGATCCCGCTCGCGGGACTCCACGAGACCGTCGGTGAACAGGGTGAGGAGGCCGCCTTCGCCGAGCTCGAACTCCGCGGACTCGAACGGCAACGTTCCCAGGCCGAGCGGAGGTCCAGCAGGCAGGTCGGGAACGAAGACGTCTCCGTCGGGGGATACGACGACGGGCGGCAGATGACCGGCTCGGGCTGCGGTGCATCGCCGGCTGACCGGATCGTAGACGGCGTAGAGACAGGTGGCGCCGAGGAGGGAGACAGCGGTTGCCCCATTCCTGGAAGTCCCTTCCCCGATCATGCGGATGACGAGGTCGTCCAGGCTGGCGAGCAGCTCGTCGGGCGCCAGGTCCATAGCCGCGAGCGTATGGACCGCGGTGCGCAGCCGTCCCATGGTGGCCGCGGCGTTGATCCCGTGGCCCACCACGTCGCCGACCACCAGGGCGACCCGGGCGCCGGACAGCTCGATGACGTCGAACCAGTCACCTCCGACGCCCTCCTGGGCATTCGCCGGCAGATAGCGGGAGGTGACATCCATCGCCGTGCTGCTGGGCAGCGCTTGCGGGAGCAGGCTGTGCTGCAATGCCAGCGAGGCTTTGCGCTCGCGGGTGTACCGCCGCGCGTTGTCGAGACTGACCGCGGCACGCGAGACGACTTCCTGCGCCAGGCGCACATCGTCGTCGTAGAACGGTCCGTTGTGCCGGCGCCGCAGAAACAGGGCTACGCCCAGGGGGATGCCACGCGCTCGCACGGGTACCACCATCAGCGAGCCCAGGTCGAATCTGCGCACCGCCTCTGCACGGACCACATCATCAACGAGCCATCGCTGTCTGTCGGGGTCGATGTTCCGTTGCAGCACGGCACGCCCGTCCAGCAGCGAGCGGACCATCGGCGACCGGGGCCCGTGTCCGGTCGGCTGACCGATCGCCACCGTCGACTCCGGGCACCCCTGCTCCACGGAGTCCTGCGCCACTCTGCGAAGTGGCGGGCTGCGCTGTGCCAGAAGTGGCGTCGGCTCATCCCCTGCCAGCACGGAATCGAGCAGATCGACGGCGACGAAGTCGGCCAGTTTCGGCACCACGGAGGACGCCAGTTCCTGCGCGGTGCGTGTGATATCCAGCGAGCTGCCGATACGGCCAGCCGACTCGGTCAGCAGCGCGAGCCGCTCCTTGGCCCGCCAGCGGTCGGTGACGTCAATCCCCATGTAACAGACGCCCATGACGCGCCCGCCGTCGTCGTCGAGTCGGAGGAACGACGTGGAGTACGTGTGCTGTCGTTCGGGGTCGGCCGGGGTATAGCCCCGGTACTCGAAGTCGAGCACAGGCCGTCCTGTCTCAAGGACGTGCTCCATCTGCGCTTCCACGGCAGGGGAGGCAAGCCGGGGAAGCGCCTCGCTCATCCGGCGCCCGAGACGCTCTTCCTTGGACACTCCGGCCATTCGCTCGAGCGTCTTGTTGACCCAGATGTATCTCAGATCGGTCCCCAGCACTGCGATGCCGAACGGCGACCGGGTCAGGAATCGGTCCAGTACCGACTGGCTGAGGCTCCACCACGGGGCGACGGCCAGATCGACGCCGCATACCAACCAGTAGCTGCCGTCCAGACCGGGCATCGGAGAAATCCGCACACCCAGGTCGACTCGATGGCCGTCCTTGTGCCGTGCCGCCACTCGGTCCTTTCCCGGTAGCTCCCGTGTGTTGTCTTCCGTCCTCCCGCCGGGAGACGGCATCAGCAGCACCCTGGCCTCCTGGCCGAGTACCTCGTCGGCGCGGTAGCCGAGAAGGCGCTCGGCGGCGTCTGTCCAGCCGACCACCACGCCGTGGGCGTCAAAAACGGCGGCGGCCAGACAGGGCAGGTCGATCGGGAAGTCGTCTGCCCGTCCAGGCTCCATCTCAGCCCCGGGCATAACGAACCCCCCTCGGAACTGGATAAGACGTCCCACGGCTCCGGCTGCCGTATTCGGGGGAGGGGCTCGTCACCCAGCGGTCAGGCATGTGATCGGACCTGGAGTTCTCGGCAGCGCATTTCTGTACAAATACCACTATAGCCAAGCACGGATGTTCAGTGTCGGATCAGTCCGTGCACGCGGGCCGGAGGGCAGATGTCGCCCGCCGGGTGTACGGGCAGCGGCGCGAACCCGGGCCGGTGATCCAGTGCTGATCACATACGGACAGGTCCCGGACTTGACGGTGACGGACGGTGATGGGCGCGGCTCCAGCAGCGGCCCCTCCTTGGTGGAGGCGACGTACGTGCCGTGCGCGTCACAGCTCCTCCCTTCACAGCCACAACCCCTGCATCCCGCCGTCCACCGCCACGGCGGTGCCGGTCACTGAGGAGGCCACCGGGCTCGCCAGATAGACGATCGCTGCGGCCACTTCCCCGGCAGTCACCAGGCGGCCCAGCGGCTGCGGGGCGTCGAGCGCGGCCCGCTCGGCCACCGGGTCCGGGGCCTGGTCCAGCAGCCGGCTCACCCAGGGGGTGTCCACGGTGCCGGGGTTGACGCAGTTGACGCGGATGCCCTCGTGGAAGTGGTCGGCAGCCATCGCAAGCGTCAGCGAGAGCACCGCCCCCTTGCTTGCGCTGTACAGCGCCCGCTGCGGCAGCCCGGCGGTCGCGGCGACGGAGCAGATGTTGACGATCGAGGCGCGCGTCGACGTACGCAGGTACGGCAGGGCGGCCCGGGTGGCGTGCACGATGCCGAGGACGTTGACGCCGAGCACCCGCTCCCACTCGGTGTCGTCGTTGTCCTCGATCGTCCCGACAGCGCCGATTCCGGCGCTGCTGACGAGGATGTCGATGCCGCCCATGTCGCCTGCTGCTTGCTGGACTGCGGCCCGTACCGAGCTGTCATCGGCGACGTCCGCGGCGTAGCCGCGCAGCGGTGATCCGGCGGCGTCGACCGTGATGTCGAGTGCCGCTACATCGGCGCCACGGCCCGCCAGCAGCTGCGCTGCGGCGAGGCCGATACCTGAGGCGCCGCCTGTGACGACGGCCCTCAGCCCGTGCAGGTCGCTGACGTCAGATTGCGGGCCGGTCATGCAACGGCCTCCGTATTTGCGGCGCCGTCGGCGGCCCAGAACGTGCCGCCGGGGAAGCGGTAGGTGTCGATGGACTCCCGGCGCATCTGCGCGGAGAAACCGGGGGCAGACGGAGCGACGTAGTGGCCCTGCACGATCCGAACCGGATCGGTGAAGTGCTCGTGCAGGTGGCCGACATACTCGATGGCCCGGTCCTCGGTGGTCCCCGACAGCGCCACGTAGTCGAACATCGACAAGTGCTGAACCAGCTCGCAGAGCCCCACGCCGCCCGCGTGCGGGCAGACCGGAACGCCGTACTTGGCCGCCAGCAGCAGGATGGCGAGGTTCTCGTTCACCCCGCCGACCCGCGCGGCGTCGAGCTGGAGTACATCAATGGCCTCGGCCTGCAGCAATTGCTTGAAGACGATCCGGTTCTGCACGTGCTCACCGGTGGCCACCTTGACGGGGGCGACGGCGGCCCGGATCGCCGCGTGCCCGAGGATGTCGTCCGGGCTGGTGGGCTCCTCGATCCAGTAGGGGTCGAACTCCGCCAGTGCACGTGTCCACTCCACGGCTTCGTCCACGTTCCATCGCTGGTTGGCGTCGATCGCGATGCGGATGCCGGGACCCACGGCCGCGCGGGCGGCGCGGCAGCGCCGTTTGTCATCGTCCAGGTCGGCTCCGACCTTCAGCTTGATCTGCGCGAAGCCGTCCGTGACAGCCTGCTTGGCGAGTCGGATGACCTTGTCATCGGGATAGCCGAGCCAGCCCGCGGATGTCGTGTACGCGGGATAGCCCACGACCCGCAGGTGCGCTGCACGCTGCAGCGCGCCCTCGCGCCCTCGTTCGAGGATGGCGAGGGCTTCGGCCTGGCTGAGCGCGTCCTCGACGTAGCGGTAGTCGACCTGGCCGGCCAGCCACTCCGGCTCGGCCTCGGCGAGCAGCCGCCACAGCGGCTTGCCGGCCCGCTTCGCGGCCAGGTCCCACACCGCGTTGACGACGGCGCCGATTGCCATGTGCATCACCCCCTTCTCCGGCCCCAGCCAGCGCAGCTGACTGTCACCGGTCAGGTCGCGGCTCACCGAGCCGGGGTCCGAGCACAGCGCATTCACCGGGCGGCCGACGAGGTGGTGCCGCAGCGCCTCGATGGCGGCGACCTGCACCTCGTTGCCACGGCCGATGGTGAAGGCGAAGCCGTGCCCCTCCAGACCGTCCTCGGCGTCCGTGCGCAACACCAGGTAGGCGGCGGAGTAGTCGGGGTCGGTGCTCATGGCGTCGGAGCCGTCGAGCAGTCGTGACGTCGGGAAACGGATGTCGTACGTGTCGACGGCGGTGATCTGGGGAGTGGTCATGTGGCCGGGCCCTCATCTGCAGGTGTCAGGCCGCGCCGGAAGTCAGGCACCGGCCGGTGTCGCCCGGGCACAGACGAGGCCGTCCGGTTCGCCTGGGAGTGAAGCTCGGGGGGCGTAGGCGGAAGCTTCACGGGACCTCCTTGTGGGGTGTTGCGGGGGCTCCCGCGTCGGCGGCTGCGTTCGAAGTGATTCCCAGACACGCAGCGGCCATTGCCACGGAGCCTCACCGAGGGTGACGGGGTGATGCGGGCGTGGGATGTGTGAGGGATGGGACCGGGGTCGCTTCGCCGGTCCGGGTGAGAATTCATCCGATCGCATCCCCTCGATCGACGGGTTATAGACCAAGTATTACCGGCATATCGGCCCCAGAGATCGGGTTAATTCTAGGCCCCGCATGACGTTGGCCGGTGACTTGCTGGAGACTTCGGCCGGGCGCAGACCCGCCCGCGCGGCGGAGCCGTCGAGGTCCGCCCCGTGCCGCGCAGACGGCGCACGGGTCTGGTCGCCCGCCCGTCCTCGCCGAGCGTTGCGTGCATCGAGGCGGCCCACGCCGCGCTGACGCACTCGGCCGTCCGGATCAGTATCCCGCCGGTCCCGGCATCACGGCAGCGGATGCCGTAAGCGTCCTGGCAGACGGCGACCGAGCGGTGGTCTCCACGCACATGCGCGAAGACACCGGCCGGTCCGCCCGCACGCCCGTCGCGGCGCGCGGTGTCACCGTGCAGCCGGTGACCTGCACGGCGCCTTCGCAGCCATGGATCAGCCTGCCGGCTGGTACACCCGTGTTGCGGTGCCGGACCAGACCGACGTCAGTTCGGCGGGGCTCAGCCCTTGAGTGAGCGCCTCGGCGGAGGCGACGACCTCGTCGTAGGTGGCGGCGAGGTAGCACACGGGCCAGTCGGAACCGAACATCATCCGGTCAGGCCCGAATGCTTCGAGTGCCCAGTCGACGTACGGGCGCAGGTCGTCGATCTGCCAGGACGCCCAGTCGGCCTCGGTCACCAGCCCGGAAAGCTTGCACATCACATTGGGCATCGAGGCCAGGCGGCTCACCTCGCCCGCCCACGGCTCCAGGGACCCGGCTGAGATGGGAGGCTTGCCCAGGTGGTCGAGGACGAAGACCAGCTCTGGAACCTCGGAGGCAGCATGCCGGGCGGCGTGCAGCTGGTGCGGCGTGACCACCAAGTCGTAAACCAGACCGGCGTCTGCAAGGGCGCGCAGACCGCGCAATACCTCCGGGCGGGTCAGCCAGTCCGGGTCCCGCTCGCTTTGGACCTGGTGGCGGATCCCGGCGAGGTGCCGACCGCCGGGCAACTCGCGCAGGCGGCTGATCTGCTCTGCCACATCGGGGGCGGTGAGGTCGGTCCAGCCGACGACCGCCCGGACGAGGTCGTGCTCTGCCGCGGCGGCCAGCAGGTCGGGGGTCTCATCGGCGACGGTGACGGTCTGGATGAGGACGGTGGCACCGACTCCCGCCGCCCGGGCGAGCGGGGCCAGGTCCGCCACGGAGAAATTCCTGCGCAGCGGGGAGAGTTCGGGACCGGTGATCCAGTCCTGGTCGCGAACGTTCAGGTCCCAGATGTGGTGGTGCGCATCGACGCGGTCAGGAAGGGCATTCATGACAATGCGTCACTCCTTTGCAATGAGGGCCCTCGGACTTGCTGCCCTGCGGGTATGCACGTCGCTGAGACAGGAGACGGACGGGCCGATCCGCACGGCTATGCCTGTTCCGGGACAGGAACGGTCGGCCGTCGGGGCAGCGGTGTGCAGCGATCGACTCGGGGCGCTCCTGGCCGCAGGCGACAGGACGCAGCGGGTCGGTCAACCGTGGTTCCTTCCTGCGGTGCGGCCGGAATTCGGCTCACGCACGAGACGGACGGTGGTATGTGCTCCGTCGGCTACTCCATGAGGAAGACCTGTTCCATGGGCGTCCACCAGTTGCCTGGTGCGGCCTCCGGCACGGGGTGCTGACATGGATCGGTGCGCTTCCACCACGCCCGGGAGTGTTCGTCAGCCGCAATCCGGGCAAGGTCCGCCTCCAGATCCTCGCCGTGGTACTCGAAGTAGCTGAAAAGCCGGTCGCCGAGCAGATGGATGGAGTAGTTCGCGATGTGGCTGCGGTGGAGAATGTCGAGTACCGGCTCCGGAACATTGCGGTGCAGCTCGCGGTATTCGTCGAGCTTCTCCGGGCGGACGTGGATGACCTGCGCGACGCGCTGCATGTGGTGAGTCCCTTCTCCCGGCCATACCTGGCATGGGCTTGTCGTGGATCGGCTGACCGATCCGACGGCTCGTCCGGTCGTCTGGGGCTGTTGCGGCCTGGTCGCCGACGTGGTGCCCGGCAAGGACGCGGTCGGCGAGTGTGACCGTCTGCCGATGAGCTGGATGGGCATGCGATCTCGTGACGGCTCCTGCAGCAACGCGCGAAAGGATGCCGGGGCCGATGCCGGGAAGCTTCTCCTTGGAGTGCTGACGAGGCTCAGAATGGAGTGGGAAGCAACAATCTGGACAGCATCGAAGCCGTGCTCATGCTCGGTCGGGTTGGGGTTCTACGAGTGCGTGTCGTCGCTGGGTGTGATGCGGCGCCAGATCTCCCGTTGGAACTGCTGGGCGGTCATGTCGATGTGTTCAGCCATCAGTGCCTCGGCACGGCTGGATTCACCGGCGGCGATGGCCTCGGCGATGGCTTGGTGCTGGTCGGCTGCCACGCGCAGAGATCCGCCTGCGACGCCGGCCAGGCCAATGGTCGTGACCTGACGCTGCAGGCGTCGCAACGCGTCGATGGTGGAGGCGTAGAACATGTTGGCAGCAGCAGCCCCGATGCTGGCATGGAAGGCTTCGTCGGCGAGAGTGAAAGCGTCGATGTCGTCCCGCCCCGCCGCGTCGGCGGACTCCCGTGCGGTCTCTCGCACAGCTTTGACCTGCGCGGGGGTGGCCCGCTGCGCGGCCAGGTTTGCGGCGGTGGTCTCAAGGTTGCGGCGGAACTCAAAGAGCTCGTCGACCTGCCTCAGGTCTCCGGGCAGGAAGTTGGCGAACGACTGCTGCCAGGATGACTGCTCGGGCTCGGCCACGTAGATGCCCCGGCCCTTCTGAACGGAGAGCCGCCCCAGGGCGGAGAGGATCTTCACCGCCTCCCGGACCACGGTCCGGCTCGTCTCCACCTTGTCGGCGAGGTCCTTCTCCGTGGGGAGTCGGTCTCCGGGCTGAAGTCCCGCCCGGATGACGTACTCGAGGATGCGTTCCGCCGCCAGCTCGTAGCCGGGGCGGTAGCCGCGGACCGTGCTCGTCGGCGCTGGCGCGGAGATCCTCTCTGAGTCAGTCAACGACCTCTCCCTCGCTTCCCCTGTTGGAGCTGGCTTGAGTAGCCCCTGGTCTCGACGCCAGCAGATGCTTCTGATACATAATGAGAATCGTGCTCAGTGAATCACATGTAGGTTCGTGGCGCCAGGATCCGGCGGGCCCGGACACTTGCCCATCGTAGCCGCGGTGCTCCCTCTCGCTCTGACTGGCCCTTGTCCCCTCGGTTCGGCGGGTGGAACTGCCTGTGAACGGCGCCGCCAGCACCCCCACGAACCTGAACGGCCCCTGGAAGGGGGGCGAAGCCGGCTCTCGCAATCCCTGTATGTATCCGATCCATCCTACCTGTATCGTGACGTAGATCGGTGTCTCCGAGCGCGTGAGGCATGGAAGACGGCGCGCCCGTCGGTCCGGTTCAGCGGCCGGATCCGCGACAGGAACCAGCAGTCTGCCTGGCGAGCTGGTGCACGTGCGACGGCGAGGCGCCGAGGGCTCCGCCGGGGCTCGGTGTTCATGTCTGCCGTGCCTGTGCCAGGTCCGTGATCTGCCGACCCGGCAGGAGGCCGGCGACAGCCTGGGCGGAGCCGTTCACGTGTTCGTGACGGCCTGGGCGGGAGTCGGAACCGTCGTTACTTGCGGTGGTCGAACCTGTGCTCGGCGCCGATGGCGGCGACACAGTCGACCAGCACGGGGAGCTGACCGGGCGTACGTGATCCGCTGCCTCAGCAAGCCTCACTTACATGAGCAAAAGATGTAATTTATCGAAATCTGTGAAAGGAAACTCTGTTGAACGACATCAGGCTCGGCATCATCGGTCTGGGCATCCGCAGCGACCTGGCCGAGCTTGCTCACCGGCCCGGCTCGGGCTCGGTGGTGGCCGCCGTTTGTGACCGCGATCCGCGGAGGCTCGCCCTCGCTGGTGAACGTTTCGGTCCTCAGGTGAGGACCGCTCTGGACCACCGCGAACTGCTCGACCTGGGGCTTGACGGCGTGTTCGTGCTGACCCCGGACCACACCCATGAGCAGATCGGCCTGAGCTTCCTCGAGTCCGGCGTCCCGGTGTTCCTGGACAAACCGATGGCAATCACCACCGAGGGCTGCGACCGGCTGCTCGCCGGCGCCCGCGCGCACCGGACCCGCCTGTACGTCGGCCACAACATGCGGCACATGCCGGTCGTGGTGGCCATGCGCGAGCTGATCGACGGAGGTGCGATCGGCGAAGTGAAAGCCGTCTGGTGCCGCCACTTCGTCGGCCACGGCGGGGACTTCTACTTCAAGGACTGGCACGCCGACCGGCGCTGCACAACCGGTCTGCTGCTGCAGAAGGGTGCCCACGACATCGATGTCGTCCACTGGCTGGCCGGCGGTTACACACGGCGGGTGAACGCCATGGGCGGATTGACGGTCTACGGAGCCATCGAGTCGCGGCGCGAGCGAAGCGGCCAGCGGATGACCGACTGGCTGTCGTACGAGAACTGGCCGCCGCTCAGCCTGACCGGCCTCAATCCGGTGGTGGACGTGGAGGACCTGAGCATGATGCAGATGCAGCTGGACAACGGAGTTCTCGCCAGCTACCAGCAGTGCCACTACACACCGGACTACTGGCGCAACTACACGGTGATCGGCACCGAGGGGCGCCTGGAGAACTTCGGCGACTCCGAAGGCGCGGAGATCCGGCTGTGGAACCGCCGCTCCGACTACCGCGCCGAGGCCGATCTGACGGTGCCCATCCCGGCGGGGACCGGCACCCACGGCGGCGCCGATCCGCTCGTGGTCGCCGAGTTTCTGCAGTTCGTGCGCGAGGGCGGGGCCACCGTCACCTCGCCACTGGCGGCCCGCGAAGCGGTTGCGGCCGGCTATGCAGCCACCATGTCGTTGCGGGACGGCGGAAGGCCCGTCGACGTACCTCCCATGGAACCCGACGTAGCCGCGTACTTCGCACAGGGGCAGAAGTGAGCCTGCCGGACGGGCGGTGGCCCGCCAAGAAGGCCGCCGCGGTGGGTGCAGGTAGAAGGTGACCGAACCGGGCCGCGTACCTGGAGCCGAGAGCTTGGGTGCCGTCCGCCCACCCTCATCTCACATGTATCGCAAATATGTGACAGCTAGTGAGAGTTGACCAGCGGCCTCAGGGCAGAGCGAGCACCGTCGTTGCACGGTTCGGCGGAGACCTCCGTGCCTGCTGACAGAGGCGCGGCTGGCCGTCCCTGAGGAGGGCCCGGACGGCAACCTGACGGCTGCTCGCATCGTCTCCTGGCCGCCGAGTGCCGCCCGCTCCTGCGGGCCAGGGCGGTGCTGATCTGGGGCGACGTACAGATGGATCCTAACTAAGTATTGACTCGGCGGGTGGCCAGGTGCAGGCTGCATCGTACTAATCAGTCATGCCGTCGGGGAGGTGAGGCGCCAGGCTCTGATGAGGCTGTAAGATATGTCCCTATTTAGCCCTTTATTTGCCCTTCGTTCTTACGGAAGGGTATGAACTATGGTTGGCACCCTTCGTTGTGCACTTCACCTCGGGTCGGTTGGGGCAGACGGGGCGGACCACGCGGATTGCGCGAACGCGCCTGCCACGCCGTCGCCACCGTGACCGCTGCCCATCCCACGTGGCGGTTCGCTCTCCTCTCTCCCCACCCCACACCCACCGTTGCATGACCGCTCAGGTTCGACGAGGCAGGTCGAATACCCGGCGCCGCGGAATGCCCACGAGTCTCCAGCACCGATCCCATCGAGAACGCTTGGAGCCCACATGAGAGTTCAGTCGCGACACTTCTTGTGTCTGCTGGTCTTGCTCGCCCTTGCCGCTCCCGCCGCACCGGCGAGTGCTGGACCCGCGCCCGTCAACGGCAAGCCCACGGTGGTGCCCGCCCTGCAGGACTGGGAGGGTGGTACGGGTTCCTTCGAGTTGCGCCGGCACAGCCGGATCATCGTCACCGGGGAACAGGGCGGAGGACTCAGTGACCAGGGTGCAACTCTTCTCAACGAGATCGAGCAGGTGACGGGGCGAAGGCTGGATATCTCGCCCAGAACCCCGCAGGACGGCGACATCGTGCTGTCCGTCGATCCCACTTTAGCCGAAGCGGAAGGTGGCACCCGGTTCAACGAAGAGGGTTACACCTTCGCGGTCACCGATGCGACAGTGCGGATCACCGCACGGACCGTAAAGGGAGTCTATTACGGTACGCGCACCCTCCTGCAGATCCTGCTTCTCGACGACGCCCGTGACTCCGTGCCCGTGGGTACCGCCGTGGACTGGCCGAACTACAAGGTGCGCGGTTTCATGCTGGACGTCGGGCGGCGCTTCTTCACCGCGGACTTCATCCGGGACTACGTGCGGCTCATGGGCTGGTTCAAGCTCAATGAACTGCAACTGCATCTCAACGACAACGGATTCAAGGGTGACCGGCCCTGGAGTGAGGCCCAGGCCGGCTTCCGGCTCAAGACCGACAACCCAGAGTTCAGCGGGCTGGCTTCGAAGGACGGAGCCTACGACCGACGGGACTGGGATTCCTTCGAGGACACGGCCGCCGCCAACGGCGTCACGATCATCCCCGAGATCGATGCGCCCGCCCACTCGCTCGCGTTCATCCGGTACCGGCCATCGTTGGGACTCAACAACGGCGACTCCGACCACCTGGACCTGTCGAAGCCGGAGACCACCGCGTTCATGAAGTCGGTGTTCGACGAGTTCGTCCCCTGGTTCCGCAGTCAGGACGTGCACTTCGGCGCGGATGAATACACCGTGGACAAACCCCGCTACAAGACCTACTTCAACGAGATGGCGGCCCATATCCGCACGCTCGGGAAACATCCGCGGGCCTGGGGAAGTCTGGCCGTCATGGCGTCAGACTCCGAGGGCTACGACCGCGATGTCACGCTCAATAGCTGGAACAACGGGTGGTACGGACCGCAAGCCGCGAAGCGTGACGGGTACTCCTTCATCAACACCAATGACGCCCTGCTCTACATCGTTCCGTTCGCGAACTATTACCACGGCCGTGGGCTGGACGGGAAGTATCTCTACGACCACTGGGAGCCCCATGTCTTTCCCGGCGGCCAGAGTGTCGAACCCGGAGACCCTCAACTGCTCGGCGCCATGTCCGCCGTCTGGAACGACCTGACCCAATCCACCTACACCGAGTTGGACGTACACGGGCTGGTCGAGCCCACCTTCGGCGTGCTGGCCCAGAAGATGTGGAGCGGGACCACATCGGATACGCCGTACAGCAGTTTCCTCACGACCGTGCGCAGGCTCGGCGCAGGCACCGGACTGTCGAAGGTCGCCACGACGCTGGCCGCCGCGTCGAACGGAGAGCTGAGTCTGGGGAGACAGGCCACCGCATCCGCCGGCGAGCCCGGCGCGGCGTTCGACGGGGTGACCACCACCAGGTGGGGGAGCGGCCCTGGAGACCACGCGTGGCTTCGCGTGGACCTCGGTCGCCCGCAGGTCGTGAGCAGGGTCGAACTGGACTGGACGCCCGCCTACGGGCGGGACTACGAGATCCAGGTGTCGGGCGACGGCACGACCTGGACCACGGTCGCACACCGCACCGGTCGTGAAACTGCGGGTTCCGACACGCTCACCTTCGATCCGGTCACGGCCCGGCATGTACGGCTCCTCGGTAGCGAGGCGGGCCGGAAGCAGGACGGCTACGCGTTGTGGAGCATGCGCGTCTTCGACGCACCGGACCTGGCTCTGCATCAGCCGACCACGGCGTCGTCGTCCGAAGTGTCCAGCCTTGGACCGGAGAACGCCACCGACGGAGATGGAAAGACCCGATGGTCCAGTGGTTACCGGGACGGTGAATGGATCCAGGTGGACCTGGGCGGCTCGCAGACCGTCCGGCGCGTCCTCCTCGACTGGGAGACGGCATCCGCCCAGGATTACCACATCCAGGTGTCCGACGACGCGGAGAACTGGACGACGGTCGCCGCGGTCAGCGGCAAGCCGGCGGGTGCCCGCGTGGACGAGTTCACCTTCGCACCGGCGACGGGCCGCTATGTGCGCATGCAAGGGATCAAGCGCACGTCCTCCTTCGGCTATTCGCTCTGGCGATTCGAGGTTCGGGCCACGAGCCCGGAAGCGGACCCCCGCGACAAGGAGCGGCAGCACTGACCGCATCGGAAGTGCGTGGAGACCGGCCTAGCTCGTTCGTGGGAGCGAGAGGCACAGCGAATTGGAGAAATCATGGGCAGGCGGGTTTTCCTGATCGCCGGTGGTCTGACTTCGCTGGCTGTGATCACGGGTCCGGTGGTTTTCACACCCAAATTGTTACACCGAGTCTGATCCAGACCGACTCACACGGCAGACCTGCTCACAATAGTCCAAAACATGGCGTCGAATGTCCATTGCCTTCGCAGACCCTCGGACGCGAGTCTACGGCAACACAAGTGCGACGACGTACTCCGTCGCACGGCAGAGGGAGAAAGCAATGAGAACCACATGTGGTGCCCGGCGGCGGCTGGCCGCGGCACTCGCTGTCGGCGCACTGGCGCTGCCGCTGGCGGCGTGCGGCGGTGAAGACGGTGGCGGCGATGCCTCGGCCGACGGCCCGGTGACCCTGGAATTCTGGGGGTGGGCGCCCGGTTACGAGAAATCGGTTGAGCTGTTCAACGCCAGCCATGAAGACATCAAGATCAAGTACAGCAAACTGCCCTCAGGCAACAAGGGCGGCTACCAGAAGATGTTCTCCGCCGTGAAGGCAGGCAACGCGCCATGCCTGGCCCAGGTGGGGTACGAATCGGTGCCGACATTCCTCCTCGAAGGCGCCCTCGAGGACGTCACCGAGGAGGCGAGCGCGGCGAAGGACCAGTTCGTCGAATGGACCTGGAACCAGGTCAGCGCGGCAGGCGCGACCTACGGCATCCCGGTCGACACCGGGCCGATGGCCATGTATTACCGCAAGGACGTCTTCGCCGAGCACGGCATCGAGGTGCCGAAGACCTGGGAAGAGTACGCCGAGGCCGCGGAGAAGCTGCACGATGCCGACCCGGATGCGTACATCGTGAACGGCCCGGCCACCTCCCTGCCCGGACTGTCCTGGCAGGCCGGCGCAAAGTGGTTCGGCATCGAGGGCGACGCCTGGACCGTCGACATCAACGGCACTGAGACCACGAAGGTGGCGGAGTACTGGCAGGACCTGACCGACAAGGGCTTCGTCGCCACAGACGAGGGCTTCGGCGCCGCCATGTGGAGCTCGCTCCAGTCCGGCAAGATCGCCACCGCGATCGGGCCGGTGTGGCTGCACCCGCTGATCGCCGCGAACGCGCCCAAGGCCGCGGGGAAGTTCGCGGTGGCCCCGCTGCCGCAGTGGGCCGAGGGCGAGCAGAAGTTCGGCAACGACGGCGGCTCCTCCACCGCGGTCCTCAAGGGCTGCGAGAACAAGGAGGAGGCCGTGGAGTTCGCGACCTGGATGAGCACGAACACCGACAGCCTGAAGAATCTGATCACGACGACGGGCATCTACCCGGCCGCCACCGCCGGTCTTGAGCTGCCGGAGGTCAACAAGGGCATCGACTACTACGGCGGGCAGAACATCTTCGAGGTGTTCGCCGAGGCCGCGCAGCACACCGACACCAACTGGCAGTGGGGCCCGACCTACAACCAGATGCAGGCCGACCTGGTCGAGGAGACCGGACAGGCGTACGCGGGCAAGTCCACCTTGCCCGCCGCGTTCGATGCCATGCAGCGCAGCACCGTGGACGCCATGAAGTCGAAGGGCCTGAAGGTCCAGGAATGATCCAGATGGTCTCTCCGGCCCCGGAACCGACCGTGTCCTCCGCCTCCCCATCCGCGAGGCACGGCCGGTTCCGGTCCGCGGGCCGGCGGCGCGGCCCCACCGCCCGCCGCTCCCGCGCCGCCGCCATGCTGCTGGCCCCCTTCGGTGTGCTGTTCATCGGGGTCTACGCGATCCCCATCGGTTATGCGATCTACCAGAGCCTGTTCAAGGTGCAGCGGTCCGGTCTCGGCTTGGGGCCGACGAAGACCGTCTTCACCGGCCTGGACAACTACACCCGGGTGTTCGAAAACTCCGACTTCCTCTCCGGCGTGGCCCGGGTGGTCGCGTTCGGCGTCGTCCAGGTGCCCGTGATGCTCGGCCTCGCGCTGCTGCTGGCGCTGCTGCTGGATTCCACGGTGGTGCGTCTGTCGCGGTTCTTCCAGGTGGCGTACTTCCTGCCGTTCGCGATCCCCGGGGTGATCGCCGCGATCCTCTGGGCATTCCTGTACATGCCCGGCCTCAGCCCGCTCGTGGACTTCGGCGACGCCATCGGCACCGACGTCGACTTCCTCTCCACCGACGTGGTGCTGTTCTCGATCGGCAACATCGTCACCTGGTCGTGGACGGGCTACAACATGCTGATCATCTATACCGCGCTGCAGTCCGTACCCCGGGAGCTGTTCGAGGCGGCGGAGGTGGACGGCTGCTCCGGCTGGCGTATCGCATGGCACGTGAAGGTGCCGATGGTGCGCCCCGCACTCACCCTCACCGGGGTGTTCTCCATCATCGGCACGCTGCAGTTGTTCAGCGAACCGACGGTGCTCAAGGGCATGACGCCGGCGATCAGTGAGAGCTACACCCCCGTGATGTTCGCCTATCAGGCGGCGTTCGGTCTCAACGACTACAACTTCGCCGCCGCCATCTCCATCGTGCTGGCCGCCGCGACCTTCGTGCTCTCGTACGGCTTCCTGCGCCTGACCTCCCGAGGATCTTCGTGACCGCACCACTTGTGACCCCCGAGCGCCCGCGGCCCAGGCGGCGACCGCGCCGTACGGCGCGCCGCGGCTCTCCCACCGCGCAGCTCAGCACCATGGTCGTGCTGCTTGCTGTCGCCGGCTACTTTCTGCTGCCCGTGTGGTGGCTGCTGTTGTCGGCGACCAAGTCCAGCGGAGACCTCTTCGGCAGCAACGGATTCTGGTTCGGCGAGAGCGTCAACCTGGGCGACAACGTCTCCGAGGTCTTCGACCACGACGACGGCGCGTTCGCACGCTGGATCGCCAACAGCGTGCTGTACTCCGTCGGCGGCGCGTTCCTGGCCACCCTGTTCTCTGCAATGGCCGGCTACGCCCTGGCCAAGTATGCCTTCCGGGGGCGGGAGGCGGTCTTTGCGGTGATCCTCGGCTCGGTGCTGATCCCGCCGCCGCTGCTCGCGCTCCCGCTCTATCTCCTCGCCTCGGAAACCGGCGTGGTCAACACCTACGCGTCGGTGCTCATCCCCAGTGTGGTCTCCCCCTTCGGCGTCTACCTCGCCCGGGTCTACGCCGCCGCTTCCGTACCCGATGGGCTGGTCGACGCCGCGCGCATGGACGGCGCGGGCGAGCTGCGGATCTTCCTCACCGTCGCGCTGCGGCTGATGTCACCCGCGCTGGTGACCATCTTCCTGTTCCAGTTCGTCGGCATCTGGAACAACTTCTTCCTGCCGCTGATGATGCTCTCCGACGACCGACTGTGGCCACTGACGCTGGGGCTGTACTTCTGGAGCAGCCACCTCATCGACCAGCCGTGGCACGACATCGTCATCACCGGCTCGCTCATCTCGGTCATCCCGCTGATCATCGCCTTCCTCGTGCTGCAGCGCTACTGGCGCTCCGGCCTGGCGGCGGGCTCGGTCAAGGCCTGAGCCGCCGGCGAGACCCCGGAAGGCGGAGAAGATGAGCCACCGCACGTGGATGCGTTACTTCACGCCCAGCCCCGTACACCACCGCCTGGGTCTGGTGTGTCTGGGCGTCGGCCTGCAGCACGGCATGCTGCCGGTGGTCGGGCCGCGCACCCTGGATCACCACGTCGCCGTCGTGATCAGCACCGGCAGCGGGTGGTTTGCCGGGCCGGCGACCGGTATGCAGCAGGTCGAGGCGCCCGCGCTGCTGTGGCTGACGCCGGGCATGGAGCACCATTACGGACCCCACCCGGCTACCGGCTGGGATGAGGCGTTCGTCGACTTCACCGGCTCCGCGGCGACGGTGTACACCCAACTCGGCTACATCCAGCCGGACGGGCCCGTGGTGCCGCTGAGCGACGCGTCCCTCCCACGTATGGCTATCGCCCGGATCGCTCGTGCCGCCCGACTCGGCAACCCGATGCAGGAGGTCGAGACCGCCGCCGCCGTACACGAACTGCTGGTGTCGCTGCGCCGGGCCCGTGCGGATCTGGCACCCGATGGCGAGCCGGTGCTGCACGCGCTCGCCCGCGACGCCTTCCTGCGGCTGTCGGTGGCGGAGCACGCCGCGCGGCACGGCATGAGCGTCACCGAACTGCGGACTGCCGTCCGGCGGGCCGCCGGCTGCAGCCCCAAGGACTACCTGTTGGGCATCCGCCTGAGCCGCGCCAAAGAACTGCTGTCCGCCACCGAGTTGTCCATTGCTGCGGTCTCACGCCGCGTCGGCTACGCCGACCAGGCGTACTTCACCAGGCTGTTCACCCGCAGGGTCGGCATGGCTCCGCTCCATTTCCGCGAGCAGCAGGCCCGCTCGGTGCCTGGCGGGCGGAGCGACCGGATCCCGGCGCCTGACAGTCTGCCCGGTGCTTCGCAAGCGTGAGGCGAAGGCGGGTGTGCCCGGGAGGCGGCTGACCCCTTGCCGTGCGGTGGCCAGTGCCCCGTGCTCCAACGGCAGATCACCGTCGTCCACCGGACCACGGCCTGCCGCCTCACGCGCCAAGTTCCGGGCTCTCAGCCACCGGAGGGGGAGACGACCAGCCAGATGCCGGCGCAGCAGGCCGCCAGGAGAACCAGCTCCACTGCACCGGGAGGGCCGTCCAGACCGAGCATCCAATCGCCCAGACGCACGAGGAAGGGCACGGCCAACTGAACCGCGGCCGCAACCAGCGGCCCACGGAGCAGAATCAGCCGGTGCTGAACGAGATAGGCGGGTGCGTAGACGACCGCGCCCAGGACGGCGAGGCCAGCCCACTGACGGGTCGTCACCTGGCTCATGCTCCCCAGTGCCACTGGCAGGAGCATCGCCGTCGCGGCGCCCAGCAGCACTGGCAGCGCCGCCAGTGGAGGCACATCCGCCACCCTGGAGCGGTAGAGGAAACCGTAGAGTGCGAAGCCGAGGGTGGCGGCGCATGCGAGGCAGAGACCGCCCGCAACCCTGGTGGCGGAGTCCGCGGTGCCGGTGGTGCCGTCGGCCACCAGTATGTAGCCGCAGGCTGAGCCGGCAGCCATGGTGGTGCCGAGGACCTTGATCCGTCCGCCCTTCTGCCCGAAGAACATGACGCCCAGGGCGAGGGAGAGGCAGGGCAGCAAGGTGACGACCAGGTTGGTGCGGGTGGTCCCGATGACCGGCATGGCGAGCAGCGTGCCGACGGCGTAGCCGAAGAAGCCGAGAAAGCCGAGCAGCAGCGCTGTCCCCGTGCGACGAACCACAGTGAGCATGCCCACGCGGCCGGTGCTGGTTGCCGCGGCTGCGCACAGCAGCGTCAGGCAGCAGAATCCGGTGCGGCCGACGGCCACTGCCATCACAGGCGTGTCGGTGACCAACTTCCCCGACAGCAGCCAGGTGCCGGACAGCAGCACAACCAGGACCACGGCGAGCACGGCCACACGGATGCGGTCGGTCACGGGGCCCTCGCGCCCGACGCGGCTGCCGAGGAGAAGTCAGCGCCGGCTCCGGAGCGGAACCGGTTGCTGACCGTAAGCCTCGTAGCGTTCATGCCCCGCTTCCGCTTGCCGATCAAGTTCTTACGATCTGTTCGCCGTGCCTGGACGGCCATCGGTGGCGCGGGGAGCGGCGGGCAGCTTCCCGCCAGCCGTCGTTATGCAGAATAATTCTGTATCCTTCTAAAATAATTTCGCCGATAGTCTGCATCATCGCCGCAGTCGCGTCAACAGGGTTGGGAGCCGATCGTGATCACTGCTGGGGGCGATCCATCGCTCTTGCGCCGGGTGAACCAGGTCGCGGTCATGCGTGCGCTGTACGACGCGGACGAACTGACCCTGACCGAACTGGTGAAGGCGACCGCAGTCGCCCGCAACACGGTGGAGAACGCGCTGGCCGGCCTCGTTGCGCAGCAGTGGGTCGAGGAGGTGGCTCCGACCGCCGAAGGACCACGCCAGGTGGGTCGCCCTGCGAAGCGTTACCGCTTTCGCGGCGAGGCCGGTTGTGTGCTCGGCATCGACATCGGAGTCCACAAGATCCTTGCGATCGTGGCCGATTTGCGCGGGACCGTTCTTGCCGGCCGCCGCACGGCTGTCGGGCGGGCCTACTCGCCCGCCGAGCGCATTGCCGCCGCTCGCTCCCTCGTCCGCCGCACCCTGCGCTCGGCGGGTCGGAGCGTGACGGAGGTGCATGCCGCCGGAGTCGCCACCACCGGCGTGGTTTCCGTCACCGGCACGGTCACGGTCAGCGGACGCATGCCGGAGTGGGCAGGCACCGACCTGGCAGCGGCCTTCGCGAATCTCTTCGGCGATCGGGTCGCGGTGGGCAACGATTCCTCGCTGGCCGCGGTAGGGGAGCAGTGGCGGGGAGTGGCCAGCGCCCACCAGGATGTGATCTACATCCATGCCGGCCACCGCATCGCCGCGGGCATGCTCCTGGGCGGTCGGCTGTGGGCCGGGCGCAACGGTGCTGCGGGCGAGATCGGCGTGCTCCGCGGCTCGGGCTGGCACACCGCGCCCGGCCGCCTGCTGGACCACTGGGATTCCGCAGAAGCCCTGTTCGACGCTGTGCGCGCCGGCGATTCCCGCGCCGAACAGGCCCTGGCCGGCTTTACCAGCGACCTCGCGCAGGGCGTAGCGGCCATGGTCCTGACCGTCGACCCGGAGCAGGTCGTCATCGGCGGCGGTCTCTCGCGTGCCGGCGAACTCCTCCTCGCCCCCCTGCGAAGCCGGCTCGGCGAGCTGTGCCTCTTCCCGGTCGAGGTGGCCGCCTCCACGCTCGGGGACGAAGCCGCTGCACTCGGCGGCGTACGGCTCGCGCTCGACGCCGTCGAGCGCGAACTGTTCCGCCTGCCGGAAACCGGCTGACGCGGGCTCGTGACCAGGGGAGTGCGAGGGGTGCTGCGCCCGCTGCTCAGCCGGCGGGCTCGCCGCGGCCGAGGATCGCGCCCGCAGTGCGGTCCCCGGTGGTGGTGAACGTCTGACGAGGCCGCTGGCGCTCAGGGCCGGCTGCGCCTCTGCGCACTGATGTGCTCCCTCCCTCTTGACGGGGCTCCAGCCGCCCGTTAATTAATTCTAGAGCAGTAAGAAATATTGTCGGAACTGACTTGACGTCATGCCGCGCCTGTTGCGGGAGAGGACAGCGTATGCACCTCAGACACCGACGCCGCTGGTGTGCTTCGTTGGGAGTCGGCGCGCTAGCCGTGGGACTCACCGCCACCGGAGTACCGGCCAGCGGCGCAGAAGGCACCGCCGGTGCCTCTCCACTGGCCGCGCCCACGCAGCCGGGTACGGCAGCCGCGGTGGACATCAACGCCGGTTACCTCACCATCGGGCTGGACGCGGAGGGCACCGTCACGTCCCTCACGGATGCCCGCACCGGCACCGACCACCTCGCATCGGGCAAGGCGGCACCGCTGGTCAGCCTTGTCCTCGACGGCCGGCAGGTACCGCCCACCGGGGTCGTGCGCAACCACTCAGGACCCGGCGTGCTCACGTTCGTCAACCGCGACGCCGGTTACGAGGTCGACGTACGCGCCGTCAGCCGCGGTACCTACACCACACTGGAGGCGACTCGTATCGCCGCCCCGGACGGCACCGATGTGCGGACGCTGCTGTGGGGGCCGGTCGCGACCGACATCACGCGGACGGTGGGCGAGACGGTCGGCGTGGTACGTGACGACGAGTTCGCGATCGGCCTTCGGCCACTGACCGACCGTACCGAGGGCGCCTGGCCGCAGGAGTACCAGGACTTCGGCTGGGAACGCGAAGTCGAGGACAATCCCTCCGATCTCCAAGTCGCACCGCACGAGGAGTGGAGCGCGGCCGGGCGGACCCCCTGGGGCTCGGTGCTGCGCGCCTTCACCTACGACTACACCAAGGAGCGGATGCGCCAGGCGCACACCGGCCACCACATCCCCGTCGGCCCGCTGCCCGGAGACGAAGGGAAGATCACCGGCTCCAGGATCGCGCTGTTCGGGTCGGCACCGGACCTCGCCCCGACCGTCCTGTCCGAGATCGCCTACGGCGAGAAGCTGCCCTATCCGACGCAGAACGGCCAGTGGCAGAAGGCGGCGCAGGCGTCCAGTCAGTCCTTCCTCGTCCTGGGCGACCTCAAGACGGGCAACATCCCCGATGCAGCCCGCTACGCCAAGGCAGCCGGCATCGACCACCTGTACTCGCTGCCGAACGCGGTCGGCCCCTGGCGGTCCACCGGGCACTACGAGTTCAACGTCAGCCTCGGCGGCAGCGACGCAGCCGCCAGGGAAGCGGTCGACCTGGCAGAGGAACACGGCGTAGCCCTCGGCGTCCACACCATCTCGGACTTCATCAGCACCAACGACCCCTACGTCACTCCAGCCCCGGCTGACCGGCGTCTGGCCCTCAGCGGGCGCGCCCCCCTTACCCGCCCCGCCTCCGCAACCGACACGACGCTGTACCTGGCCTCTGACGCACCGCTGGAAGGCGGCATGTACGGACGGGTGCTGCGCGTCGGCGACGAGTTCGTGTCGTACGAGAGTGCCCGGCAGACAGGCGGCGAATGGGAGGTGACCGGAGTGCGCCGAGCCCAGTGGGGCTCGGCTTCCGCCCCGCACGCGGCGGGCGATCGCGCAAGTCGCGTCGTCGTCAACAGCTACGGCGGCCCGGTCGGCGGGCACGGCATCATCCGGGAGATCGCCACGCGCCTGGCAACCGCCTGGAACGTCACAGGGATCAAGTCCAATTCGTACGACGGCGTCGAGTCGGCATCCGAGTCCGGCTGGGGCAACTACGGCCAAGCGCTGCTCGTCAACGGCACGTACGCACAGAACAAGACCAAGGACGGGTTCATTACCGAGACCAGCCGGATGACGTCCAACACCTGGGACGCGCTGACCCGGGCCAGTTGGGGTGAGGTCGGCGTCACGAGCATGGACCAGGTATTCATCAACAACGAGTTCTATCGTGCCAACTTCCTGCCCGGCATGCTCGGCTGGATCAGCCTGTCCGGCTCGGAGAGCCTGTTGAGCATCGAGGAGAAGCTGGCGCGTGGCGCCGGCCTCAACGCCGGGGTCGGCTTCCAGTCCTCCGTCGGCAATCTCGATGAGGGCGGGGAGAACGCGCTGCGCGTCCTCGACGCGATCAAGCAATGGGAGACCGCCCGCAATCTCGGCGCCTTCACCGGGGCACAGCGTTCACAGCTGCGGGACAAGACCAGCAAGTGGCATCTGAGCGTCGTCGAGAAGAACCGCGAGTGGTCACTTCAGAGACTCGACGCTGACGGAGCTCCGACCGGCGACCCGCAGCGGGTCGTGGTGCCGCGCCCGAGGCTGACGACCGGAGAGCTGCCCGCGGCGTCGCTCGACAAGCTGTACGGGGCGAAGGTCGCAACGAACACACCCGCGACGGTGCGCTTCGAGGTGACCGCCGGCGAGCTGCCCGACGGCCTGACGCTCAACAGGGACACCGGCGGCATCACCGGGACCCCGCGCACGGAGGGCGTGGCTTCGTTCACGCTCACGGCTCAGCAGACGGACGGTCTGCCCGTCACCAGCATGCGCTACCGGATTCACGTCACTCGCTGACCCCGGCCCGCAAGGAAGCCGGCAACGGCTGCGCAGTCTGTTGCCGGCTCCAGTCGGCCAGGGGGCTGGGCTGGACCCGCCCTCTGGCCCCTGGCAGCCGGCGTCTGACCCTGCCGTACCGGAGACGGCCAATGGCCGGTCATCACCGCCGACGCCCTGACCGGCGCGAAGCCGGCCTACGCGGTCACCTGCCTCCGCGCCGGGCAGGCATTCCCGCCCAGCTCGCCACGCTGATCGTTGCCGAGTCCTACGCGAACCGGCTCACCGACTACGACATCGGCAGACACGGCGGCCTCGGCAGGGGCCCGCACTTGGGGCACCGCTCCGAGGGTCAGCTCCGGGGAAGTGCTACTCCGCCCGACCAGCCCTCCTGGTCGTACCCGATGCCGGGCGCGGTCGGGGCCCGCAGGAGCCCGTCGGGGCCCACCGACGACTCCCGTACGACCGGGTTGGTGAGGACGAAGGACTCGTAGTACGTGGCATTGGAGATGGCCATGCACAGGTGTGCGTTGACGATCCCCGCTCCGTGGACCTCCGCTCTGAGCAGGAAGCTGTCGGCAAGGTGGGCCACGCGCATGGCGCCGGTGACGCCCGCCTTGTACTGCGCGCTGGTGCGGACCCTGCCTGCGGCACCGGAGGTGATGAAGTCGGCGGCGTTCATGTGGGCGCCATCCGAGGTCTCGGCGACGAGGAGGGGGACGGCGACGCGTTCGGCGAGCCGGCGGTACGCGGTGACGCTGAACTCCCGCATCGGCTCCTCGTACCAGGTGTATCCGGCCTCCGACAAGACCTCGCCGAGATAGACCGCATCCGCGAGGTCGAATGCCGCGGAGCCGTCGTACATCAGCGGAACCTCGTCCCCGACGTGGTCCCGCAGCTTCTGGCACAGCTTGGCGTCCTCGCGCGCGTCACCCCAGGCGTGCAGCTTGATCGCCGCGAAGCCGGCATCCAGGCACTGGTCCGCGACATCGAGATACTCCGCGACGCTGGAGAAGGTCGCCGTGCTCGCGTAGGCGGGAATGGCTTCGCGGTAGGTGCCGAGCAGGTTGTGGACGGGGAGTCCGGCCGCCTTCCCCGCCAGGTCCCACAGCGCGATGTCCACGAGCCCGAGGACGTAGATCGGGAACTCCTCGATGCGGTCCAGCTCCCACAGCCGGTGCCACAGGAACTCGCGATGGGAGGGATCGAGCCCCAGCAGATCCTCCCGGATACGGCGTTCGACCAGGTCGGCGAGGATGGTCCCGCGCCGGGTGTGGGCCTCGCCGCAGACCCCTTCATCCGTGCGTATCCGGAGAATCCCGCCCACGACCGGCCCCTCCGCTCCCGGCAGGCCCGCCCGCCACCTGAAGGCCGGCTGGGCGGGCAGGTCGACCAGATCCACGGTCACGTCGGTAATACGCATCGCTCGCCCCTCGCGTAGGCACACATCGCACGGCTGCCGGCACGGCACCTTCGGTGGAGGCACACCGGACGACGTCGACTGCGGACGACGCCTGCGCTTCACGCTTCAGTCCTGCACGGCCCGACCATATGTATCACATCTATCTGCGGCTATGCGATCGATAGTTATGTTTCATCTCTTGACGCGCTCCTGGGCGGCTGCCCATACTCGCACCACTTACCTGGTTGCGCGTTCACCACGGGCGTCCCTTGGCTGCCGTGGCGCCGGCAAGAATACGAACCATGCAGCGTTCTCCGCGGGAGATCCGGACACTTTCCCACTGCTCCCACCTCCTCATGGAGCGGCAGCGCAATCCACTCCACCGCCACCGACACCGACGGGCAGAGCAATGAGACTCACGACAGGCAATCCGATCCTGAGAGCCGGCGCCCTCGCAGGCGCCCTCGTACTGGCCGGTTGTACGGCAGGCGGCGGCGACGGCACGTCCGAGGACGGCAAGGTCGCGCTGACCTTCCTCACGTTCGAGACGCCCAACCTCGACGCGGAGTACTGGGACGCGGCGATCGACCGTGCCTCCGCCAAGGTGCCGGGTGTGACGGTCAAGAAGCTCGTGTCACCCAGCGCCGACCGCACCGGATACGCGAAGCAGTTGGACAGCACCGGTCAGTTCCCGGACATGATGATCGGCTTGAATCCGGCCGGATTCGCGGAGGCAGGCAAGTTGGCCGAGTGGTCCGACCAGGAGCTCGAGAACTACGCGCAACCAGACGCCAACACCTACGACGGCAAGGTCTACCAGCTGCCTTACTCCACCCAGGCCACGCTCGTGTACTACAACAAGGACGCTTTTGCCGAAGCAGGTGTGGATGCACCGCCCGGTACGTACAGCGACCTGCTCGACGCCAGCGCCAAGCTCAAGGCGGAGGGGATCAATCCCTTCGTGGTCGGCGGTGGCGGCAAGGACACCTGGGCCGACATGTTCCCGCTGATCTGCACCGTGGCCACCGATCTCTACAAGGAGACGCCGGACTGGCTCTCGCAACGCAACGAGGGGAAGGTCAAGTTCACCGACCCCGCCTTCGTCTCCGCCGCCCAGAAGGTCGCCGGCCTGGCCGACAAGGGCTACATCGACCGGGCCGGGCTGTCACGCACCTATGCCGACACCGAACAGGCATTCCGCGACGGCAAGGGTGCCATGTATCCGATGGGCACATGGTTCTCGGCCTCCGCCGATGCGAAGAAGCCGAGCTTCGATACCGGGGTGTTCGCCTGGCCGACGGATGACGGCTCGCCTGCCCTCCCGGGCGTCACCGGCGGTGGGATGTCCGTCAGCTCCAAGGCGGCGGACGTGGACCTGGCCAAGAAGTGGGCGCGCGCCTTCATGGAAGACGAGAAGAACCTCGACGCCGCGGTCAAGGCCGACGGCCTCATCATCGACATCAAGGGCTATACCCCCCCGGACAACATGGGTCCCGTCTACCAGGCAACGGTCGACAGCTACCAAGACGCACTGGACGCCGACGGGGTGGTCAACTCCTTCTCCCAGGAGACCGGCGACGGCTCCCTGCCCCCGGGCCTGGCCGACAAGGCCGCGGCCGGAGTCCAGAAACTGCTCAGCGGCAATATGACGGCCGCGGAGTTCGGGGAGTACATGGACGCGCAGTGGGACAAGGCCGCGCGATAGTGGAGATCAAGACTCGACGTCGTGTTCGCCGGCCGTCTGCCGTACCCCGGTTCCGGGGCGCGGCAGACGGCCGCCAGCGGGCCACGGAGGCGAAGGGGCGGACTGCCTCGTCCCGGCGGACCCCCTCACGGGCCGCCCTGAGCCGCTTCGCCGTGTTCGCGGCCCCCGGCCTCTTCGTCTACGTGGCACTCGTCCTCGTGCCTATCGGCATCGCCGTCGGCTACGGCCTGACCAACAAGAACCCGTTCAACCCGCCGACCCAGTGGGTGGGACTGGAGAACTTCTCCAGCCTGTCCTCTGACGACGAGTTCCGCAAAGCGCTGAAGAACACCGTCGTCATCACGGCCATCGTCACTATCGCCGCCAACGCGGGCGGCCTGGCCATCGCCATGCTCCTCGACCGGCGGGGCTGGCTGTACAACGCGCTGCGCAGCGTGTTCTTCATCCCGGTCGTGCTGAGCGCGGTCGTCGTCAGCGTCATCTGGCAGACCATCCTCGTCGACGACGGCCTGCTCAACTCCATGCTGCGGCAGGTGGGCGTGGACGATCCGCCGGGCTGGCTCTCGGATCCGGGCATCGCCCTCTACACGGTCTCCTGGGTGATCGCCTGGCAAGGGCTGGGATTCTGCGTGGTGATCTACCTTGCCGGACTCCAGGGCATACCGCAGGACCTGTATGAGGCGGCAGCCATCGACGGCTGCGGACCACTGATGCGCTTCCGCCACGTCACCTGGCCGATGCTGGCACCGGCCGTCACGATCAACACGGTGATGTCGCTGATCGGCGGCTTCAAGGCATACGACCAGGTCCAGGTCCTCACCAACGGCGGCCCCGGCCCTGGCACGACGTCCACCCTCGCCTTCCACGTGATCCAGACCGCGTTCACAGGCAATCACATCGGATACGCCTCGGCGATGGCGGCAGTGATGCTGGCAATGGTCGCGGCGATCTCCGTGGTCGCGCTCAGGCTTCTGCAGAAACGCGAGGTGTCTTCGTGATCACGAGAAGAATCCGGATCCGGCCGCGGCCGTTCCTCGCGCTCCTCACAGGCGCCCTCTTCTTCCTGCCGATCTACCTCGTGCTCGTCAACGTCTTCAAGGACGGGCCGGCCATCGTGTCGAACCCGATGGGCGTGCCGGTACCGCCGACCCTGGACAACATCCGAAGCGTGCTGACCCGTTCGGACCATCTCTTCTGGTACGGGTTGGTCAACAGCATCGAGGTCACCGCGATATCCATTCTCCTCATCACCGCGATCTCCGCCATGCTCGGCCACTATCTCGCCCGGTCGACCGGCATGATGAGCAAGGTCGCGATGGTCGCGCTGCTGTGCGGGCTGATGGTCCCGCCGGCAGTGATCCTCACTCCGATCACCGACGTGCTGCGAGCCATCGGCCTCATGAGCAGCGTGCCCGGCCTCGTCCTCGCGTACGTCGGCTACTACGTGCCCTTCGGTGTCCTCGTCTTCGCCGGGTTCGTGAAGACGATCCCGCGCGAACTCGAAGAGGCGGCGGAACTCGACGGGGCGGGGCCGTTCCGTGTCTTCTGGCAGGTGGTCTTCCCGCTGATGCGCCCGGCGTCGGCGAGTGTTCTGATCTTCCTGGGTGTCTGGATCTGGAACGACTTCCTCAACCCGCTGATCATCCTGGGACCCGCCACCGGCACCACGGTGACCGTCGGCATCTACCGGGCGATCGGCGAACACCAGGCGGACTACGGCTCGGTCTTCGCCCTCATGCTGCTGTCCACGCTGCCCATACTCATCTTCTACCTGGCCTTCCAGAGGCACTTCGTCAAGGGCCTCACCGGTGGGGCGACGAAGGGCTGACGCCGCACGATCGACGCCGCGCTGCTCTCCCGCCACCCCGCGAAAGACCTGGTCAGAGAGAGATCCTACTGGAGTATCAGAGGGCTGGGTCAGGACGGCGGCGGGCGGAGCAGTGGATCGCCGCCGGGCTCGGCCAGCTCAAGCAGCAGCAGTTCGTTGGCGCCCGCGCGGAGCACGGGGCCCGGGACGTACAGCGACTCCTGCGGGCCCGCGGCCCAGTAGCGGCCCAGGCAGAAGCCGTTGACCCACGCCCAGCCCCGGCCCCAGCCCGGCAGCTCGAGCGCCGCGTCGCCGGGCCGTGTGACCTCGGCCGACGCCCGGTACAGGCCCGCGCCGCCCGTGTCCGGCGGGCCGTACGCGAGCGCCGCCACCGCCTCCGCGTCGTCGAAGGCGTCGAGGCGCAGCCCCCGGGCCCGTACACCGTGCACGTACTGCCGCTCGTGCAGCAGTCCGCCGGTGATGCCCTTCGACTCGCCGAGGCGCGGCCCGTAGTTGACCCGGCCCAGCGACTCCACCCACACCTCGACCTCCGCAGGCCCCGCGACGTCCCCGAGCGGCGCCTCCTCGCCGGTCAGCGCGATTCTCCGCTCGCCCGCCGCGTCCCGCACGTATGCCACGGCCACGTCCCGCAGCCCGGTGACCAGCAGGGGGTACGGCCGCCTCGGGCCGGGGATGTGGAAGCAGTAGCGGACCAGCCCGCGGTCGACGTCCAGCTCCTCGAATGTCGGCGGCACCGCGGACTCCGCCTCGGGCCCGCCCAGTGCCGCCAGCACCCGCGCCGCCGGCACGTGCCCGGTGACCGGCACGGGCACGGCCGCGGGGAGGGCCGGGGGCGGGGGCGGCGGCTCGGGCAGCGGGCCGGCCACATACCGCGCCAGCACCTCGCGGAACGCCCAGAACTTCGCCGTGGGGCGCCCGTACTCGTCGACCGGCGCGCCGTAGTCGTACGACGTGACGTCCGGCTGGAGCGCGCCGCGGTGCAGGTCGCCCGCGCGGTTGGCGCCCGCCCAGCCGCCGAAGCTGGTGCCGCCGTGCGCCATGTAGAAGTTCACCGACGCGCCGCAGCCGAGGATCTCCACCAGCGCCGCCACCGCGTCCGCCGGCTCCCGTACGACGTGCTCCTCACCCCAGTGATCGAACCAGCCGCACCAGAACTCCGCGCACATCAACGGCCCGTCCGGCCGGTGCCTGCGCAGCGTCGCGAACGCCTCCCGGGCGCCGGAGCCGAAGGTCAGCGTGGCCGGCACGCCGGGCAGTGTGCCCGCGGTGAGCGTGTGGTCCTCGGGCCCGTCCGCCGTGAACAGCGGCACGGTCACGTCGCGGGCGCGCAGGCCGTCGGCGAGGTGGCGCAGATAGGCGCGGTCGCTGCCGTACGAGCCGTACTCGTTCTCCACCTGCACCATCAGCACCGGACCGCCCCGCGTCACCTGCCGGGCCACGACCTGCGGCAGCGCGGTGTCGAACCAGTCGTCCACCGCTTTCAGGAACTCAGGGTCGCACGTGCGCACCCGCGGCCCCAGCGGGCCCGTCAGCCAGTGCGGCAGCCCACCGTTCTCCCACTCGGCGCAGATGTACGGGCCGGGACGTACGATCACCCACAGACCCGCGGCCTGCGCGGCGTCGATGAAGCGGCCGGCTGCCGCCACGTCCTCGTAGCGGCCGGGGCGCGGCTCGTGCAGATTCCACGGAATGTACGCCTCGACGCAGTTCAGGCCCATCGCGCGTAGCATCGCGAGCCGGTGGCCCCACTGTGCCTCGTGCACCCGGAAGTAGTGCATCGCCCCCGACAGCAGCCGCACTGGCCGCCCGTCCAGCACGAATGACTCGCCGTCCACCTCGAACTCAGGCACCCGATTCCCGCCGTTTCTCTCCGATTGCCGGACAGATACTCTCACCCCCTGTCCACCCGCCCGTCCATGGACAAAGATCGACGGTGTTTGGACTCAGCGCTACGACTCGACGGCGGCGACGCAAGGAGGGCGGGCGATGAGCCACCACACGTGGATGCGCTGCTTCGCCCCCGGTCCGGTGCACCTCCAGATCGGCGAGTTGGCCGCCCTTGGCGTTGGTCGCGAAGAAGGTCAGCCGCAGTCCGTCGAGGTCGGTGAAGCGCAACTGGGCGCCGGGGTACGGGCGTTCCTTTCTGACGATCAGCCGCATCCCCTCAGGCCAGGTGCTCAGGTCGGTCATGTCGGTGATCTCCGCGGCCGAGGCCCCGGGCGATCTGCACGATTACCTGGCCGTCGGCGGCCGGACTGCTCTGGCCGGCCAGGTCCCGGACTTGCTCGCGCACGTGGGAGCGCGCGCCCTTCGCGCGGAATCGCGCGCGGTACGCCGCGGGCGGCGTCCCGAGCGCGCGCAGGAACACCCGCCGCATCGTCTCGCCCGTGCCGAACCCGCAGGTACGGGCAATGGTGTTCACACCGGCGTCGCAGGATTCGAGCATGGCCTGCGCCGCCTCCACGCGGACGCGTTGCACGTACTGCCCGGGGGTGCCGCCGACTTCGCGGCGGAAGAGGCGGGTGAGGTGGCGTTCGCTGACGGCGAGCCGCTCGGCCATGGCGGCGAGGGTGTGGTTCCCGCCGGGGTCGGCCACCACGGCATCCAGTACCCGCCGCAGCCCGGTGTTGCGGGGCGGTGTCACCGCGCTTCGTACGCTGAACTGCGACTGGCCGCCAGGGCGTTGGAGGAAGACGACGAGGTGCTTGGCCGCGGTACGCGCCACCTCAGGGCCGTGGTCCTCCTCGACCAGCGCCAGTGCGAGGTCGATGCCCGCCGTCACCCCGGCGGAGGTGATGACGGGGCCGTCGCGTACGTAGATGGCGTCGGGGTCCACCCGCACCCGGGGGAAGCGCCTGGCAAGCGTCTCGCACTCGGCCCAGTGCGTCGTGGCGCGCCTGCCGTCGAGCAGCCCGGCCTCCGCCAGCAGGTACGCGCCGGTGCAGGCCGATGTCGTACGCCGCGCGCGCGTGCCGAGGCGGCGTACGTGCGCGATCAGCTCCGGCGGATGCCCGTGCCCGTTCACCGTCGGATAGCCCGGCACCAGCACCGTGTCCACGGTCTCGGGGACGTCCTCTACGGCCAGTTCGACCCCCAACGGGATCCCCGTGTCGCTCACCACCGCACGCCCGTGGGGCGAGGCGAGCCGGACCCGGTAGCCGGTCCCGTGCAGCACCTGCACCGGGCCGGCCACATCGAGCAGCACCACGCCGTCGCCTACGACCACGACCACATCTCTCCCGTTCGTCACGCTCCTCAGTCTCGGCGCCCGGCCGGCATGTCCTCAAGGACCAGCAGCCCACACATCTGGACATCCCCTTCCGCGCGCCTCCGGCCCGAGGAGACAGTCATCTGGTCCGCGTTCCACAGCTCGGAACCAGCGCATTGCCGACGCCGGCCAACTCAGTCCGGCACTCCCCCGACTCCGGCCGACCCAAGGGGCACACGACATGCAGCGACGAAACGTTCTCCGTACGGGCGCCGTGGCCACGGCCGCGACCGCGCTGGGCCTCGGCACCTCCTCCACCGCCGCCCCCGCCGGCGAGCGCATCCGCGAACTGCGCGTGCACACGGTCCTGTTCGACGCCGTCGAGGAGCAGGACTTCGCGGGCCCTGTCGAGGTGCTGGGCATCCTCGCGGACGCCGACAAGCACCGCATCAAGCAGAGCTTCGTCACCGCCGACGGCCCCCGCACTGTACGGACGTCGTCCGGGATGTACATCGACGTACGCGACCCCTGGGCCCCGCAGGACGCGGACGTCCTGCTCGTGCCGGGCGGGGGCTACGGGAAGGGGTCGGGGGTCGTTGACGAGATCAAGCGCGGCGTACTGCCGCGTGCACTGGCCAAGGCCGAGCGGCCCGGACTGATCATGGGCGGGATTTGCACCGGCGTCATGGTCATGTCGGCGGCGAAGATCACCCGCGGCAGGCCGTGCACGACGCACTTTGCGGCCCGCGAAGATCTCGCCAGGGAGGGCGGGAAGCTCACGTACGGGCGTGTGGTCGACGACGGGGACCTGATCACCTGCGGCGGCGTCACCTCGGGCCTCGACCTGGCCCTCTGGCTCGCCGAGCGCCTCTACGGCCCGGAGGCGGCGCTGCGCGTCGAGATGATCATGGAGTACGAGCGCCGGGGCACCGTCTGGCGCGCGGAACGCTGACCGCGGGGAGCAAGTTCTCGGCAGGCGGCGGTGCGGCCGGTTTCGTCCCGGACATCAGGTCCCGCAGCAGCGATTGTCCGTGCTGGCGGCCGTGGTGGCCGCGGGAGCGGGGGCTGCCCTCATTCTCCGTATGGCTGCCGCGCAGCAGCGCGTCCCTCAGCCGCGCGACGGATCACGTAGCCGTGCAGCGGACCTGCATCCAGGGCGGCGAGCAGCAGGGCGTCGAGACGGCCGCCTACCGCATCTCCTCTCATGGGCGGGCGGCGCAGGTCTCTCTGTCGGCGTGCTATATATTGGTAGCCAACCTATTGGCGGCCTATGTATATATGAAGGGACTGACGTGACCACAGTGCTGCTGTCCGTCCATTTCGTGGTGGCGATACGGGCGATCGGGCCGATCCCCGTGGCCGACTCCCCATTCGCGCCGCCCTCCCGGTAATGGGCGGAAACCCCTCGTCCTGCACCGGCTCCGGGGCGTCTCCAGGGCGGCGAGACAACGCCGGGTGGCGCCGGAAGGACCCACCGCGTCCCGACCGCAACGACCCCGCACCACGACACGAGCCGGAAGGCGCGCACGCCTCCGACGACAGGGAAGGACAACCACCGCATGCCTGCTGAGACGAACGGCGACCGGACCTCGGAGCCTGAGCCGGACCCGGCAGACCACCGCAGCGTGCATCTCTCCCGGCGCGCGCTGACCGCCTCGCTCACCGCCGCCGTCGGCGCGGCCGGCCTCACCGGCGCGATGGCGGCAAGCGCTCTCGACAGCGACTCCTCCACAGGCTCTCCGCGCGACGACGGCCCGCGGGCCGAGCGGTTCCACGGGGTCCACCAAGCCGGAATCATCTCCGCCCAGCAGCGTTACGCGCTCTTCGCCGCGTTCGACCTGGAGACCGCAGAGCCGGAACGGGGCACGCCCCTGCCCCAGGAGCAGATCGCGGCCGGCTTCCGGAAGCTCATGCAGCGGTGGACGGACGCCGCCGGACCGCTTATGCGCGGCCGGCCACCCGGCCCCGTCCCCGCCAACCGCCCCGGCGCTCCCGCCGACTCCGGCGTCGCCGACGGCCTCGCCCCCGCCAGGCTGAGTCTGACCTTCGGCCTGGGGCCCGGGCTGTTCGGCAGGATCGGCCAGGAGCACAACCGGCCGCGCCGCCTCCGCGACCTGCCCGACTTCGTTACCGACCGGCTGCGCCCGGACTGGTGCGGCGGCCAGTTGTTCGTGCAGATCTGCGGCGACGACCCGCAGGTCGTCAGCCACGCGTTCCGCACCGTACGCAGCCGCACCCCCGGCATTGCCCGGCTGCGCTGGACCCAGCAGGGGTTCCTGGGCCGGTTCGACGGCTCCACCCCGCGGAACATCCTCGGCCAGAGGGACGGCACCACTAACCCCCGCCCGGGGACGGGGGAGTTCGCGAACGCCGTCTGGGCCGACGCACGCGACGAGCCTGACTGGTTCTCCGGAGGCACCTATCTCGTCTTCCGCAAGATCCGTGCAGATCTGCCGAAGTGGGACACGGTCACCGCTCGGGAGCAGGACCTCACCATCGGCCGCCGCCGGGACGACGGCTCCCCGCTCAGCGGCGGCGAGGAGTTCACCGCGCTGGACTTCGCCAAGAAGGCGCCGGACGGCAGCCCCGCCATCCCGGCCGACTCCCACGTGGCGCTGCTCCGCGACGCCCCGATGCTGCGGCGTTCGTACAACTATGACTACGGCTTCCACGCAACGCCCGGAGCGGGCGCGGGCGCCGAAGGCCCCGCCGACGGCGGGGCGGGACACAGTCACGGCGGGCACGTCCACGACCACACCGGGAGCGGCCACGACGACTTCGACAGCGGGTTGCTCTTCTGCGCCTACCTCAGCGATCCCGACGAGTTCGTCCGGGCCCAGACCAGGCTCGCCGCATCCGACCGGCTGAACGCCTTCATCCAGCACACCGGCAGCGCCGTCTTCGCCATCCCGCCAGGTATCAGACCCGGACAGCACCTCGCGTCCGCCCTGTTCCGCCGACGCTGACCGGGAGCGCGCCCCCGGGCCGCTGACCCGGAGTGCTGTGCGCCACGGGTACGGCGCCGACGCGTGTGAGCCGACCACCGCCTTCCAGACGCCGCGGCGGATCTACGGCGTGACGTACCCACAGCGCAAGTTCCCGGCTGAGCCGGTACACGCGTCCCACCGAGGAGCACCCTCGGTGGTCGATGAACTACGCGGGTGCCAGGCCGGTGCTGGCCGGGCGGATGCGGAAGCGGGGGGTGACGGAGGCGCCGAAGGGCTCGATGCGGAACTGCTGGGCCCGGTTGGTGTCGGCGCAGTCGTCGCGGGGCTCCGGCAGGTCCCGGCCCTGGCCCCTCTCCAGGACGGTCAGACAGCCGATGCCGTGCTTCGGGTGGTGCCACTGGATCTGCACGTGTCCCGGCCCACCGGTTCGAGAAACACCTGCGGCGGAAGGGCCGGGCCGCAGGGGCGTTGGGCGGCCACGGCGGTCTCGTAGCGACCGGTACGATCTCTGCCCTCGGTCACGCACAACTCGGGTGCGCGCGCGGGGTGGATGCGTGCCCGACTGCCCACGGCAAGCATGCGTAGTCCGCTCACCGGCATCGAGGGCGGGTCGACCGGTGTCGACGAGTCGTCCACCAGAGCGGCGACCCCGAGTGCGCCGGCGGCTCCGATACCCGCGGCGCCGACCAGCGCGACCACCCGGCGCCACCACCGCGGGGCGTGCCCCGGGGAAGCCGTGCCGTCGGCGACCGCACCACCACGTCCGCCGGCGCCCTCACCCTCGCCGGCGTCCTCGCCGCGGCCGGGTGCCGACTCGCCGACGGCGATGCGGCGGTGGGCCAGGAGCCACTGACGTAGCTCCTCCTCACCGAGGCCGCAGGCGCGCGCGAAGTCGTCGACGAACCGTTCGCGCGGCAGGGCGGCGCGGGCGAGCGTGATCGCGATCGTAATGGCCGGCAGAGTGTCCGCACCAGCGCAGTTGCCGAACAAACGCGAACGCTGATTTTCCTTGCGAGCCCACCGCCGCGCGGACGTCCTCGACCTCGACCGGCTGCCAGCGGGGGAAGGCAGGGGTGGCACCCGGGTTCACTCTGCCCGGGTGTCCCCCCGCCGGCGCCGCAGCGTCCCGGGGCGTACGTCATGCGCGCGACCGGTCCGGTGCTTCGGCGGCAGCCGAAGAAGGCGGAGTGGAATGCGGCGAGTCCTCGCCGACACCTTCTGACAGGGGGATCCTCAGTGAAGCGTCTATGGGCAAGCGCGACCGTCATCGTCGCCACCGCCGGAGCAGGTCTGGCGACCACCGCAGCGGAGGCGTCTGCGGCGTCCCGCCGGTGCTCGGGGTATGACTGCCGCCGCTGCCCCACCCCCGCCGTGACGGAGCTACGGGCCACGAAGCCCGGCCGGAGAGACGTCCCTCCGGCCGGATTCCCGTTCCCGGAGACGGTGGCGCCGCGGCCGTCGAGGGCACGGTGGCCGCGTGCCGCGCACCGAATGCGGCACCCGGCCCCAGCCGCCTCGACCGCACCGCGGGACAGCCTCAGGCCGTCATCGCCGGAGCCATCTGGGGCTGACCGGGCTGCGACGCGGTGATCCGGGCTGTGCGTTGAGGCGGCTGCTGCGCCACGCTGCGGGCATTCGCCTGGGCGGTCGCGGCTGGCCCCATGCCTGGCCACGACCGGGGGCGGCGGCCCCACGACGCAAGAGATCTCTCTGGCGTTCGCACAGGTCCAGTGGGTGACGGGTTCGGGCTGCCGGCTCTCCTCGGCCGCCTCCGCGGGGCCTTCGACGGACAGGCGCGGAAGGCGCCTGTCGAGCCAGCGGGGAAGCCGCCGACTGGCCTTGCCGAACAGGTACATCACGGCCGGGACGAGGACCGTCCGCAGGATGAACGTGTCGATGGCCGCATGCGGCGGCGGCCAGGCCGATCCGAACTCGGCGACGATCCGTTCGCCGCCAAAGGAGAAGGCGATGAACAGGGCGAACATGATTCCGCGGTGATGACGCGCCGGTCGTCGCGGGTGTGGACCCATTCCTCGTGCATGCGGCTGACGGGGAACACCTGCTGCCAGGGCGCACAGAACCTGCAGGCCACAGCCAGAACCTGGAGCCTCCAAAGATCCCGGGGCACTTCAGTCTTCGCTGCCCCGGGCGGCCTGATCCATTCGTGTGGGCAGCGTGTGCCGACATGCCGTATATGGCGTAATGGCCCGCTCGGGCGGCTTTCCAGGTCATCTTGTGTGGAGGCGGTGAGCGGCGTGGGCGGCGGAGGTGGCAGGACAGGCCATGGCCGAGGAGAGCGTGGACCGGTCGGAGGGTTTCGGCGAGCGGCTGCTGGGGCTGCTGCTGGATCGGGCGCGGCTGATGCCGCCGCAACTGATTGCCCCGCTGATCGCGGAAGAGGTGGCCGGGATCGGTGGGCGTGACGTTTCCATCCTGCTCCAGGACTACGCTCAGGAGCTGCTGGTGCCGCTGCCGGGCAGCAAGCTGCACGTCAGCCAGCCCCAGGCGGTTGGTGATTCCCCTGCTGGCCGGGCCTTTCTGCGCGCGGAGGTCGTCGAGGTGCCGCAGGCCCATGGCGTGCGGATGTTCTTGCCGCTGCTGGACGGCAGCGACCAGGTGGGAGTGATGGCCCTGACCCTGGACGCCGTCGGCGACGACGACCGTCGTCTGCTGGGCAGGCTCGCCGGCCTGGTCGCCGACATGCTGGTCACCAAGAACGCCTACACCGACCAGTTCTTCCTGGCCCGCCGCCGGGAGCCGATGAGCGTATCCGCGGAGATCCAGTGGAGCCTGCTGCCACCGCTGACGATGTCCATTCCGCAGGTCTCGGTGGCCGGCGTGCTGGAGCCCGCCTACCGCGTCGCCGGCGACAGCTTCGACTACGCCCTCAACGACAGCATCCTGCACATTGCCGTGATCGACGCGATGGGCCACAGCCTGGACGCCGCCACGATGGCAACGATCGCCATCGGCGCTTACCGGCATGCCCGGCGCGTATTCGTCAGCCTGGCCGAGAAGTACGCGTTCATGGACGAAGCCATCGCGCGGCAGTTCGGTTCCGACCACTTCGTCACGGCGCAGCTGATGCATGTCAACGTCGCCACCGGTGAGCTGGAACTGGTCAACGCGGGGCACCCCGCGCCGCTGCTGATCCGCGAGCGCCGGGTCGTGGGGCAGTTGGAAAGCGCGACCACGCTGCCCGTCGGCATCGGCGGTGAGGCACCCCGGACCAGACAACACCTGCTCCAGCCGGGCGACCGGGTGCTGTGCTACACCGATGGCATCATCGAAGAACGCATCGATGGCGGGGAGTCGTTCGGTGAGGAGCGCCTCGCACGCTGCATCAACCGCCTTGGACAGGAGCCGTCACAGGGGCTCCGGGCGGATCTGCGCCAACTCTCCCACACTCTGAAGAGGGAACGCGGCGGGCTCACCAGCGACGACGCCACCCTCTTCATGATCGAATGGCATGGCGGCGCCGCCGAGCACCTCGCGATCCTTGACTGAGGCTTCGATTCAACCGAATCCGCGCCGGCCAGCGCGCCCCACGCGGCCAGCGGCCCGGTCTCCATGCGGCGCCCGGCGGCGAGAGCCGCGCGTCCGCCGGCGTGGGCCGTGCCGCGATGTCGTGCTCCCTCGCCGCGGCGAGGGAGGTGCGGCCACCCAGCCGGAGCCTGGCGCAGCCGCGCAGCAACTCGACGTAGCCGCGCTCGTCGGCGTCAAGCTGCCGCGCGACAGGGCCTCGACCCGGCCGGGATCGACGGGGTCGGCTCGTCGAGCGGCGGTCGGGCGAGGTCCGTGGAAGCCCTTGCGCTCCGGGGTGCGTGCGCACCAAGTGGGTGCGCGACCTGCGCCTGAAGAACGCCCAACTCCGGCTCACTCGACATCCTCCACAGCCGCCGACGATGTCAGCCCAAGATTTCGCACTGCTGCGGGAGGGGGCCCTGATATCGAGCTGTTCCACAAGCTGCCGACGGCTGACCGTTCGACACACCCCCGCCGCCAGCAGTCTGGACGGCGCCCGCGGTTGACTTGACAACCGGAGGGCTCACCGTCCACGTTCTCCGCATGGACAGGCGTCGGCTGCTCTCGCTTGCCGTTCCGGCGGCTGTGTTGGCGGGCGTTCAGACCGGGTGCGGGCGGCGGCGGTCCTCCGGGGAGTCTCCCGAACGGCGGTCGCGGCGGCTGCGTGCTCTGGTCTACCGGGGTCCGGCGGCGTGCGGGGGCTGCGCGGAGGCGGTGGCCGCGCTGCTGCGGAGCGCGCCGTCGGCCCCGCGGGTGCGGTACTGCGGCCCCGGCGAAGACGTGCCGCTGACGGCGTCGGCACTGGCAGAGGCGGATATCTACGCCCAGCCGGGCGGCGGTGACGACCTGACGGCCGCCTGGCGGGAGATGCGTGCCTTCGCCGGTCCGCTCCGCCGCTGGGTGCGCGACGGAGGCCGCTATCTCGGCTTCTGCATGGGCGCCTACCTGGCCGGCCGCAGCCCCGGCTTCGGTCTCCTGCCCGGTGACACCGACGCGTACATCGCCTCCCCGGGCGCGTCGGTGCACACGGCTGCGGACACCGTCATCCCCGTCCGCTGGCGCGGCCGGCGGCGGCACATGTACTTCCAGGACGGGCCCTACTTCAAGCTGGCCGACGAGCCCGCCACCGCCACCGTGATCGCCACGTACGACAACACCCTGCCGGCCGCGGTCCTCACCCCGTACGGCGACGGGCGCGTCGCCGTCGTCGGCCCCCACCCGGAGGCCGAAGCCGGCTGGTACGCCGACTACGACCTGACCAACCCGGACGGGATCCGCCTCGACCTGGGCCATGACCTGGTCGAAGCGGCCATGGCCGGCACCCGTTCCTGAACCGGGCGGCAGGGCTGGCCGGCGCCCGCCCGCCCCTCTCGCCTCTGACACCCGACGCACGGCCGTGGTCGAATCCGGTCGGAGTTTCCCCACGGCTGGGATTCTGCTGGATCTGGAGGATGCCCGCAGGGGGACGAGGGGAGCCTCCGGGCATGGACCTCGGCCGCGTTGAGGAGCCCCAGTCGCTGGCCTTGACGACCTCAAGTTTGACGTCGTGCCACGCCGGCGGACCCGTTTACGGGGGCTGGTTGCTTACTGAGGTTTTCGGGTTGGCGTCGGGTGGTGACGGTTCATGATCCTCGCGGTATGCCGCTGCGAAAACACGGATCCCGTGCGGGCAGATCGGCATCGCACATCGGCATCGAGGCAGGCCCCGGCACCGCTGGGCCGGCTCACCAGGTTTTCGCGGCGGCCAGCAGGTGCTCGCGGACGAGTGTCACGTGCGGGTTGGTGGAGCTGCCCGGGCGCTGGACGAGGTAGGAGGTGTTGATCGGCGGGTCCTCCGGCTGGTGCAGCAGACGGAGGACGCCGGAGGCGAGTTCGGTGCGGCACAGATAGCTGGGCAGGACGCTCCAGCCGGCGCCGACAGTGACGGCGGTGAGGACGCTGCGCAGGTCGGGGACGGTGATCGCGGCCTGGGCATGCAGACGGCGGTCGAAGACGTGGCGCCAGTAGCGGCGGGCGATGGGCAGATCCTCGGCGTAGGCGATCAGCGGGAGGTCCTCCAGGGCAGTGGGCAGCTCCTGCCCCTTGAGCCGTTCTGCCCATCCCGGTGCAGCGATCAGGACGAACTCCTCGTCGCCGAGGAGTTCGGCGTGCAGCGTCCGGCCACGGGGCCGCCGGGTGGCGACGACCAGGTCGTGGCGCCCGGCCCGCAGTTCTTCGAGCAGTGATTCGGTCAGCCCGGTGGCCACCCGCAGCCGGACGCCCTGCGCGACCAGCTGGGCCAGCACCGTGAGGCCGAGCGTGCCCAGGAACTCCGCGGGTCCCGCCAGATGGACCGGCACCACGGTACTGCTCGGCTCCTCACCGCTGATGACGGCCAACTGGTCGAGGGGCGCCGACAGCCGGGCGGCGAGTTCATCCGCATGGGGCAGCGGAGTGACGCCTTGCGCCCGGCGTTCGAACAGCTCGCGGCCCAGGCGTCTCTCCAGTGCCCGGATGTGCGTGGTGACAGTGGACTGCGACAGGCTCAGCTGGCGCGCCGCGGCGGTGAAGGAACCCAGGCGGTGCACCGCGAGGAAGGTGCGCAGCAGGTTCAGGTCCAGCGGACCGGACCCATGAATGTCGTGATCGCTCACGGCTTCAAGCCTACGAGGCAGGCATGCCGGCCAGGTGCCGTATGACCCCGGGCCAGGCATCGGTTCTTCGATACCAGGTATCGGGCTCTCCATTGGCGCCGACACGTGGACAGCTTTAGCTTCGAAACCAGGCGCCGCCCAGGAGACGAGGGAAAAGTGAGACGGAAAAAGATTCTTGCGGTCGTGACCAATCAGGCCACCTATGGGGCGAGCGAGCACCGGACCGGACTGTGGCTGGGCGAGCTCGTCCATTTCTACGACAAGGCAGTGAAGGCCGGTCACACGGTGGACGTGGTGAGCCCGGCGGGCGGCGAGGTGCCGCTCGACCCCCGTAGTCTCGGTCGCTTGTTCGTTGACCGGACGGTTCGCGGGTATCTCGACGACCAAGCCTTCATGGACGCTCTGAAAGCGACCCCTTCCGTTGCCGGCACAGATCCGGACGACTACTCCACGATCTTCTTCACGGGTGGTCACGGCACCATGTGGGACTTCCCCGACAGCGCCGGCCTGCAGCGAACGGCCCAGGCCATCTACGCCGACGGCGGCATCGTCTCCTCGGTGTGCCACGGCGCCTGCGCCCTCATCAACCTCCGCGACACCGACGGAAACCCCCTGGTACGGAACCGCACCGTCACCGGCTTCGCGACGGTCGAGGAACGACTGGCCGGCGTGAAGAGCAGGGTGCCGTTCCTCCTGGAGGACGAACTGCGCGCGAAAGGCGCCAAGTATGTGCGCGGCACTGTCCCGATGACGCCGCACGCCGTGCGCGACGGCCGCCTGATCACAGGGCAGAACCCGGTGTCCACCAAGGCCGTCAGCGACTTGATCCTCGCTGCCTTGGCCGGCACCGAACAACGACCCAGCTGACCCCGTCCCCAGGAGACCACACCATGCCGGAGATCCTTTTCGTGGTGACCGGCGCCGACCACTGGACGCTGGCCGACGGCACCAAGCACCCGACCGGCTTCTGGGCCGAGGAGGCCGTGACCCCCTACCAGGCGTTCACGGCCGCCGGCCACGAGATCGTCGTCGCCACGCCGGGCGGCGTCGTGCCGCCCCTGGACCAGGGAAGCCTGGCGCCGCAGTTCAACGGCGGCGAGGAGGGCGCGAAGAAGATGGCGGACGCCCTCGCCTCGATCAGCGAGCTCCAGCACCCCGTCAGGCTGGAGGACGTCGACCTCGACGACTACGCCGCCGTCTTCTACCCCGGTGGCCACGGCCCGATGGAGGACCTGGCCGTCGACGCCACCTCGGGCAAGCTCCTCATCGACGCCCTCGCCTCGGGCAAGCCGCTCGGCGTGGTCTGCCACGCCCCGGCCGCGCTGCTGGCCGCCACCGAGGCCGACGGCGGCAACGCCTTCGCCGGCTACCGGCTCACCGGCTTCAGCAACGCCGAAGAGATCCAGAGTGGTCTTGCGGCGGGCGCCAAGTGGCTGCTCCAGGACCGCCTCGTCGAGATCGGCGCCGACTACCAGGAGGGCGAGCCGTGGGCCCCAAACGTGGTCGTCGACCGCAACCTGGTCACCGGTCAGAACCCCGCCTCTGCCGGACCCGCCGCAGCCGAAATGCTCAAGAAGCTGGCCTGACTCAGGGCTTCGGAGTGACCATCCCCGGCGCGTCCTGAGGTGGCGCGCCGAACAGGCGAGGGTCTCTGAGGGGTTTTCCTCGGCTTACTGAGGTTTCCAGGGTGGGGTCAGCGGCGCGAAGGGCAGGCCGGTGGCGGTGAGACAGCCGTCGATCAGGTGGGGTCGGAGCTGGATCCTGCGTAACTCTCCGCGAAGTGTGCGGTCGAGGTTCTCGGGAGTTTCGAAGGCGGTGTTGGCCATCGCCCTGCGGACGAGTGACCAGATAGCCTCGACGGGGTTGAGATCGGGTGCATAGGGCGGGAGCCGGACAGTGGTGAGCCAGTCGTGCTCGGCCTCGTACCGCTTCAGCCCGGCGGCCAGATGAGTATTGAGATTGTCCCAGATCACCACGATCGGCCCGCCGAGCTGGATGTGCGCGCGGACCAGGAGGTCGCGGTAGTCCTGCCAGGAGAAACTCTTGCGCGCTCCCTTGAGGCGGAGATGAGCGCGGGGCCGGTGAATGAGGCGGCTCTTCTCGCCGGGTTTGTAACAGCACACGGCGGCGATGGAGGTCCGGCGGCGCGAGCGGCCGCGGACGCGGATGACGGGGGTGTGTCCGCGTCGGCCCCAGGTGCGGGCGACCGGCGGAGTCATCTAGAAGCCGGCCTCGTCCTCGAAGACGATCCAGGCCCCGGACGCCGCCGCGAGCCTCTTACCCGGGGCCAGACCTCCTTCTTCCACAGCTCGACGGCGTGCTCGTCACGTTCGAGTGCCCGGCGGGCGGGTGCCTGCCAGGACCAGCCGTGCCGTTTCAGCAGCCGCCAGACCGTGGCCACCGACAGCCGGCAGGTCTCGATACCCGAGGCGTCCGGCAGCATCACATCCAGCACGATCAGATCGGGCCGGAAGCGCTTCACCTCGGCCCGTGCGGCGGCTGCGGTCGCGGCCACCGTGGTCTCGAATCCCTCGTAGCGCAGGGCCGCGGTGACGATGTCGGCCAGGTAGGACGCGTCGTCGACCACCAGGATCCGTACCGGTGACTGCTCCATGGCCCCAGCCTTCCTCGCCGGCTCTGCGAGAGCGGCCGTGTGATCTCTGTGAGATCGCTGAGAAGCGTTACTCAGGGATCTATGCGTGCTCGCACGGCGCCTGAGGATCGAGCCGCGCGGCGGGCTTACCACGTCGGCCGTCAGGTGCCGAGCGCGCTGATGCTCTCGGCCATCTCGTCGAGGAAGTCCTGTATTTCCGGTCCCGAGCCCGTGGACGCCAGCAGGAAGCCGAAGAGCACTGCGATGATCGCAGGCCCCGTCTTGACTGAGCCGTTGCGCATCAGCACGACCAGGAGGATCCCCATGAACAGCACCACGGACAGTGAGATCGCCATGCCCTCATCACCCCTAGGTTTTCTTTTCGCCGCCCAGGCACCCACCGTCTGCGTGCCCTGGTGGCGTATCCGAATGACGTCGGCCGCGCCGAGAACGGCGAACGCGACTGCGCTGACCCCCGTAACCGTGACGAGACCATCCGTCAGCGGTTCCTCGAGCCGGCGTACAGCGGCGTCCGCCATGACCGGGCGCGGCGGTATGGAAGACCGGGCCCAGGCGGTGATCAGCCTGGCCGCGTCGGCGGCGACGGCTGGCGGCGGGGACCAGCACGCTGGACAGTACGTCGGTGAGCCGCACAGCCTGTGCGGCACGATCATCGTGTGGTTCTGGATCAGTGTGAAGGACAGGTCCAGTTCGGAGGCCGGCATCGATGTCAGTCGGCCGGGCAGCGCTGCCTGCTCGCCTGGCTGCTCGACGGCGACGTGCACGGTGACGTCCAGCCCGGCGGCGCAGGCCCGTAATCGGAGGCGCAACGGTGAGAGCATCGGCGTCAGCCACCGCGCTTGTCGGCGAGGACCGGACTGGGGCCGTCGGCCGGGGGCGAGGCCTGAACCCGTTCGCCGCCGGTCGGCGCTTCGGCGGGTCCCTCGACGGAGACGTGGGGCAGGATCCGGTCGATCGCGTTGGGCAGATACCAGTTCCCCTTCCCGAACAACTGCATGGCGGCCGGCACGAGGATCGTGCGCACCACCAGGGCATCGAGCAGAATGGCCGCGGCCACGCCGAGCCCGAACTCGGCGATGATGCGCAGGCCGGCGAAGACGAAGGCTGTGAACACGCAGATCATGATGATCGCGACAGCCGTGATGATCTGCCCGGTGGCGGCCTGGCCGCGCCGGACGGCGGTGTTGTTGTCGCCGGTGTGGAGCCATTCCTCGTGGATGCGGCTGACCAGGAACACCTCGTAGTCCATGGACAGCCCGAACAGGACGGCCAGCATCATCGGCGGCAGGAACGACTCCACTGGCCCGGCCGGGCCCACGCCCAGGGCGGACGAGCCCCAGCCCCACTGGAAGACCGCGACCACGACGCCGAACCCGGCGCCGGCAGAGAGCAGGTTCATCACCGCCGCGGTGAGCGGGATGAGCACGCTGCGGAACGCGAGCATCAGCAGCAGGCACCCCAGGACGACGACGATGGTGACGAAGAGCGGCATCTTGCCGCTCAGTTCGGACGCGAAGTCCTTGTGCACGGCGGTCTGCCCGCCGACGTAGACGGTGAGCCCGTCCTCCTCGTGAGCGGGGATGACGCGGTCGCGCAGGGTGTCGATGAGGTTCGACGTCTGTTCCGACTGCGGGGATGCGGTGGGGATGACCTGCATGGTGTGCACCGTCGCGCCGGGCGTGGCCGGAGGGGTCTGTACGGACGCCACCCCCGGAACGGTCTCGATCTGCTGTCCCAGCCGGGTGAAATCGGTCGCGGCCTGCGGGGACGGGACCTTCGCCACGAGTTGCAGCGGGCCGTTGTGTCCGGGGCCGAAGCCCCCAGCGAGCAGGTCGTATGCCTGACGTGTGGTGGTGTCGGCCGGGTTGTTGCCGGCGTCGGAGGACCCCAGTCGCATCGAGAAGAACGGGATCGTCAGCACCACCATGACCACGGTCGCGGTGATCGTCAGGGGCACCGGCCGCTTCTGTACGAATCCAGCCCATCGGGCCCACCGGTTCGAGGCCCGGGTCTCACTCGGTCCTTCACGCGTGAGCCGGGCGCGTTGGCGGCGGCTGAGCACCCGCGTGCCGAACACCCCGAACAAGGCCGGGAGCAGGGTCACGGCGACCGCGACGGCGAACGCCACCATGATCGCAGCCGACAGTCCGATCCCGGACAGGATGCTGAACCCGAGCATGAGCAAGCCGAGCATCGCGACCGCGACCGTACCGCCGGCGAAGATGACCGCCCGGCCGGAGGTGTTCATCGCCGCCACGGTCGCTTCCTGCGGGCTGAGCCCGCCCCGGATTCCGGTGCGGTAGCGGGCGACGATGAACAGCGCATAGTCGATGCCGACGCCGAGACCGATGAACGCTGCGATGATCGGGGCGGTGCTGGGGACGCTCATCACCTGGCTGAGGAGGTCGATCGAGAAGATCGCGCCGCCCAGCGCGAGGATTGCGGCGATGAGCGGGATGGCCATCGCCACCAAGGACCCGAAGGCGAACAGCATGACGATGGCCGCGGCCAGGATGCCGATCAGTTCGGCGCTCGATGTCGAGGGTTTGTCCAGCTCCCCCATCGCCGCCCCTCCGAACTCCACCTCCAGGGCGTCGCTGCGCAGCTCCGAGCCCAGGTCTACGACCTGCTGGATGGCCTCGGTGTCCAGGCTCTGGCTCTGCTCGGTGAAGGTGACCTTTGCGTAGGCGGTCTCGCCGTCGCGGCTGATCTGCGCCGCCCCTGTTGGCGCGAAGGGGCCGGCCACCGCGCCGACCTCGGGCACCTCGGCCACCTGGTCCAGCATCCTGTTCACGTCGGCCTTGACGGCCGGGTCGGTCACCTTGCCCCTGGTGGCGTGCAGCACGATGGTGCTCGTGTCGCCGGAGGTGCGCTTGAACTGTGTTTTCAGCAGCTCTGTGGCCTTGGTCGATTCGGTGCCGGGCAGGGTGAACGCCTCCGAGAAGGAGGCGCCGCCCGCGGCGCGCACGCCGCCCACCAGGATTGCGAGGAGCAGCAACCACCCGCCGATGACGATGAACCGGCGCCGGAAACACCACCGCGCGATGCCGCTCATCGGCTTCCGCCCGGGAGCCCGGCCTGATGGTTGTCGAAATGGAGCACAGCTCTGCCTTCGTGACGTAGGTCGGGCTCAGCGCCTTGCCGCGCCGCACGGTCCGCGCATCCTTGTCCCACGGACCTTCCCGCAGCTCAAAGCCTGCCTCCGCGTGGGCCCCGGCGTCGTCAGGCAGGGGGCTGGTACCGGCGTCCGGCCAGGGGGGTACCGGCCGTCGGCATACAGTCCTGGATGTACGCGCGGATGCGACCGTGACCCGACGGCCACTCGCCGCAACGCGGCAGCCGCACGAGCCGGCGGGCACGGCCGGGCGTACCGGCTTGTACGGTGGCTAGCCGCGGTACCTGTACCGACGTCCGCACTCGGAGGCCGGCGATGACGATTCGGGTGGTCGTAGCCGACGACCACATCCTCGTACGGGCCGGTTTCAGCGTGCTCGTGAACGCCGCGGCCGGGATGGAGGTCGTGGCCGAGACCAGCACCGGCCGCGACACCGTGGCAGCCGGCCGCCGGCACCTGCCCGACATCATCCTGATGGACGTGCGGATGCCGGACATGGACGGCATCGAGGCCACCCGTCAGCTACTCGGCGACCCGGCTACCGAGGCGATCCGGATCGTCATCCTCACCACCTTCGACCTTGACGAGTACGTGTTCGCCGCCCTCAAGGCCGGCGCCAGCGGCTTCCTCCTCAAGGACACCCCGCCCGAGCAACTGCTCGCGGGAATCCGCACCGTCGCCGCCGGCGACGCTCTCCTCGCGCCGAGCGTGACCCGGCGTCTCATTCGTGACTTCGTCAACCGCCCCGCCCTCGACTCCGGCGTCTCGCCCACCCTGCTCGACCCGCTCACGGAGCGCGAGAGAGAGGTCCTCGTCCACGTGGCCGCCGGGCACTCGAACGCCGACATCAGCGCACAGCTCAACATCAGCGTTGCCACCGTCAAGACCCACGTCAGCCGCCTGTTCAGCAAGCTGCAAGCGCACGACCGCGCCCAGCTCGTCGTGATCGCCTACGAGACCGGCCTCGTCGAGCGGGCCCGGCGGCGCTAGGCCGGGGCGGGTGTCGGTGCAGGTCGGTCACGGGCTCGTGGCTGAGGGCGCGGGTGCCGCGGGCTCATCCGGCGTGGTGGCGGTAGTGGTGGGGCTTGATCCCCCGGTACGCAGCAGCGCCTGGACCCGGAAACCCTCGCCATGCGGGCCGGCGTTCAGGTAGCCGTCGAACAGGGCCGCTCGTTCGCGCATGCCGATCAGCCCGTGACCGGCCGTGGTGGCAGGCGCGGTGGTGGAGCGGAATCCGGGGCTCTTCCGGCGGTGTGGCTCGGAGGGGCCGCTGTCGGTGACTTCGATGACCACCTCCTCGGTGCGGTACTCGATGCGGAGGGCGGCCTGGGTCGGCCCGGCGTGGCGTACGACGTTGGTGAGGGCCTCCTGTGCGATGCGATACGCCGACAGGTCCACTGCGGCGGGGAGCGGGCGGGCCGTACCGCGGATGTCGAGGCGCAGGTCGACGCCGGCAAGGCGGATCTGGTCGGCCAGCGCGGCCGTGTCGGCCAGCCCGGGGGTGGGAGTGAGCGCGGGGTCGACGGCGTGCTCGTGGCGCAGTACCTCGACGAGCAGCCGCATCTCGTGGAGGGCCTGGCGGGTGGTGGTCTCGACGATGCCGAGGGTCTCCGCCACCTGGGCCGGATCGCTGTCCATGACCATGCGCGCGACCCCGGCGCGTACCGCGATGAGGCTCATTGAGTGCGCGACGATGTCGTGCAGTTCGCGGGCGATGACCAGACGTTCGTCGATGGCGGCCTGGCGGATCCTGGCGGCGTGCTGACGTTCACGTTCGGCTTCTTGCTCGGCAGCGGCGGTGATCCGGTTCCGGCGCTCCTGGGCGACAAGGCCGGCGAACCAGCCGACGCAGATGATCGCGACGTTGGCGACGAGCACGGCCAGCCAGCTCGGGGTGACACGCCCGATGCCGACCCCGGCGGCCATCAGCAGGCTGGCGACACCGGGGGGAACCCACCAGAACGCGTATTCCGCCGTCTTCGCGGTGGTGTAGGCGGTGACGGCGACGCAGACTGACACCTGCGGTGCGCCGCCGAGCGCGGCGACCACGAAGGCACAGAGCGACGCCACGGCGAACGACAAGCACGGACAGCACCGGCGGGCAGTAACGGCGAGAGCGGCGAAGACGATGCCCGCGGTCCGCAGCGCGGCCTCGCCGTCGGCGGCGCGGTGGGCGCCGCTGCGGGCGTCGGCCCAGAGCAGACCGACGCACAGCAGGGCGGCGAGCGCGAAGTCAAGGAGCACCAGGGGCTGCGGTGATTTGGTGGGAAACCGCGGAACCTGCCGTGCTGGAGCGGTGCCGGACACACCATCAGGCTACTCATGGGGAGGGGGCCGGTTCGTCGGGTCACAGTCGTGTTCGCCGGCCCCGAGCCGCCGCGAGTGTTCGACGCCGTCTGGATCAACACTGCATCACCTCTGTTCACCACTGGGTGAGGAGCGGCGTGTCCTGGGCGTGCTGCCGCCAGGCTTTGGTGAGGCGGACGAGGCGGGTGGGGGCGGCGATGCCGAGCATTGTTGCGATCTTGCCGCCCGTGATGTCGAACGTCACGATGCCGACGATCTGGTCGCCGGCCGCGAAGAGGAGGGCGGGACCGCCGTTGAGGAGCACGTGGTGGGCGGCGGGTGTGCCGTCGGCGAATCGTCGTTGTACGGATGCGGGGTTGAAGCCGGTCCGTGCGACAGCGGCGAGGTGCTGCGGGGTGTCGTAGCGCAGCAGCCTCTTGGTCAGGCCGGCGCCGTCGGAGATCGCGATTGCATCGTCGGTGAGGAGCGCCACCAGCCGTTCGGTGCGGCCCGAGGCGGCGGCGGCGAGGAATTCCGCGACGATCCTGCGGGCGGCTGCCGGGTCGACTTCGCCGACGCCGCGGCGCTCGGCGGTGACGCGGCTGCGGGCCCGGTGGAGGTGCTGCTGGCTCGCGGACTCGGTGATGCGGAGGATCTCGGCGATTTCGGCGTGGCTGTACGAGAACGCCTCGCGCAGGACGTAGACCGCCCGCTCGCGGGGTGACAGGCGTTCCATGAGGGTCAGCACGGCCAGGGAGACCGATTCGCGCTGCTCGTAGGTGTCGGCGGGGCCGAGCATCGGGTCGCCGTCGAGGAGCGGTTCGGGCAGCCAGGGGCCGACGGTGCGTTCGCGGCGGACTCGCGCCGAGCGGAGCCGGTCGAGGCACAGGTTGGTGACGACCTTGGTCAGCCATGCTTCCGGTACCTTGATCCGCTGCCGGTCGGTTGCCTGCCAGTGCAGGAACGCATCCTGCACGACGTCTTCGGCGTCGGTGGCGGAGCCCAGCAGCCGGTACGCCAGCGAGGCCAGCCGGTTCCGGCTGGCCTCGAACAGGCTGGTGTCGAAGCCGTCAGTGGCGGTGCCGTCCACGTGGATCACCCTAGGGGCTGGGCTCCTCATCAGCGATGTTGCCGGCGCCCGGAGCCAGGACCGTGCCTGCTTCCCTGCAGGCGATCGCCCGCTCCTGCTGTTCTTGCCCGGCTGTGGGCGGGGGAGCGGCGGGACGGCATGCCGGTGGGAACGCTGCCTCCGGGCTCGGAACGGCAACAGCCGGCCGTGCGGTCATCAGGCGGCGGCGGTCTCGGTGTCCGCTGCCTTGCCCGACCCGGCGGCGGGGGCGGGCCGCTCCGGGCCGCGTAGAGCGATGTAGACGAACAGCACGGCCATGACGGCGACCCCCGCCCACATGGCCTGCTGCCAACCGTCGACGTAGGACTGCCGTGCGGCGTCGGCCAGGTGCTGCGCGTGCGGGCCCGCGCCGTGCGATGCCTCGATGGCGGTGGCGATGCCATCCCACGCGGGGCCCGCGGTCTTCTCGGGGACATCGTCCAGCCGGTCGTCGATGGCGCTGCGGTAGCCCGCCGTCAGGATGGCGCCGAGCATGGCGATGCCGAGTGCGGTGCCGAATTCCCGGGTGACGTCGTTGAGGGCGGAGGCGACGCCTTGTTTCTCGCGCGGCAGGGTCAGGGTGATGGCCTCGGTGGAGGGCACCATGGCCAGGCCCATGCCGAAGCCCATGACGATGATGCCGGGCAGGATCGACAGGTAGCCGTCATCGACGGAGACGAACAGGGCCATGAGCGCCAGGCCGACGCCGGTCAGCGCGATGCCTGCGGCCATGGTCAAGCGGGGTCGGACCTGCACGGCCAGCTTGGGCGCCAGGCCGGAGGCCGTCATCATCGCGACGGCCATGGGCATGAGCGCCGCCGCGGACAGCAGTGCCGACCAGCCGACCACGGCTTGGAGGAACGGGAAGAGGACCACGAACGTACCCGACTGGACACCGAAGACCACGAGCAGCGTGATCGAGCCGCCCGCCAGGCCGCGCTCACGGAACAGGCGTACGTCCAGCAGCGCGGCGTCCCGGCGGCGCAGCTCCCGGGACACGAAACCGGCCGTGGCGAGGAGGCCGACGGTGAGGCTGACCAGGGTCGTGGTTGCGCTCCAGCCGCGCTCCGGTCCCTCCTGCAGGCAGAAGATGAGGGCGGCCACGGCGACGACGGATATCAGTGCGCCGACGGTGTCGAAGCGGTGGCCGGAGCGCTCGTGGGAGTTGGGCACCGACGTCATCGTCATGGCCAGGGCCATGACGATCAGGGCGATGGGCAGGGCGAACAGCCAGCGCCAGTCGGCGACGTCGACGAGGAAGGCGGAGAGGAACATGCCCAGGATGCCGCCGCCTCCGGCGACGCCGGTCCACACGCCGATCGCCTTGCCGCGCTGCTCTTCGGGGAAGGTGGAGGTGATCACGGCCAGGGTGATGGGCATGATCGTGGCCGCGCCGATGCCGCTGGCCACCCGCGCGGCGAGCATCACCTCGGCACTCGGCGCCAGGGCCGCCACCACGCTCGCCACGCCGAACAGGCCCAGCCCGGCGATCAGCGTGGGCTTGCGGCCCAGGCGGTCNCCGATCGCGCCCAGCGGCAGCAGCAGCGCGGACAGCGCGAGGGTGTAGATGTTGATGATCCACAGGACGGTGTCCTGCGAGGTGCCGAAGTCGACTGCCATCTGCGTCTGGGCGACGTTCAGCCCGGACACCGACGCTATGACGGCCATCAGCGCCATGGAGACCGCGATCAGGATCACGCGTAGCTGACGCGCATCCGGCGTGCCTCCGCGGCTCCCGTCAGCGGGTGCCGTCTGTGCGGGATTCGTACTCATAGTTCCTCTTAAGGAAGGGCATCCAGAAGCGCCGTTGGAGCAGGACCGGTTGCCGAAGGCGTGGAAGGCGTGGAAGGCGGGATGAGGGCCCGGGCGTCAGGCAGTGGTGGTGCCCTCCGCGGGCACGTGGACGCGCCGGACTGCGCGGTCAGGACGGTCGCGTCGTCGGCCACCCACACGTACGGCATCTCGCCGGTGCCGGGCTGTGCCGGAGGTGAAGCGACGCCCCCTCTGCGTCTGGATGGTGACCGTGAGGATGCGTCGGGACGCGAACGTGCCGCCGGCGCGCGGGGCGGCGATGCGGTGCTCCATGCATTGCTCCTGTCGGTTCCTCGCTCTCGGTGGGTTGAGCGGAACAGCGCGCCGATTGCTGACAGGAAGCGCGTGTGGCATGGGTCACGGAGCGACGGGAGCGCTGACAACGAGGAAACGGGCTGTCGCCGGCTGAGCTGGTTGCCTTCCCGCTGAGCGGTCGGCGTCGGCTACCCGGATTCCGCCGGTTGCCGGGGAACGGGCCCGCCCTGGCGGCCGGCGTTGATGACCGTGAAGGCCAGGAGGGAGGCCAGCGCCATCAGGCCGGCGGCCCACCACAGGGCGGTGGTGTAGCCGTGAACCAGGCTCTCCAGCCGCAACTGCTCGGGCGGCCGGCCGGTTTTCCCGGTGCCGTGGTCGGCGGCGTGGGTGGTGGTGGCGCGGGCGGCGATCGTGTTGAGCAGGGCCGTGCCGATAGCGGCGCCCATCTGCTGGGCGGTGTTGGCGGTGGCGGAGGCGATGCCCGCGTTGCGGGGGTGCACCCGGTAGGTGGCCAGGCTCATCGAGGGCATGAACGTCATGCCCAGGCCCAGGCCGATCAGTGTCTCCGCCGGCAGTACCAGGCCGGCGAAGGAGGAGCCGGTCTCCAGCCGGGTCAGCATCAGCATCCCCGCGCCACCGCACAGGTAGGCCGGGCCCAGTACCAGGCGGGCGGGGAGGCGGGCCAGCAGCCGGGGGGCGATCTGGGTGGAACCGATGATCATGCCCGCCGTCATCGGCAGGAAGGCGAGGCCGGTGACGATCGGCGAGTAGTCCCTGACGACCTGGAAGTAGTAGGTCAGGCACAGGAAGGTGCCGAACAGGGTGAGGAATCCCAGGGCCAGCGTGAGGTAGACGCCACCCCGGGTGCGGTCGGTCAGCACCTGCAGCGGCAGCAGCGGGGCGCGCACTCTCGATTCGAGGAGGACGAAGGCGGTCAGGCATACGGCGGAGGCGGCGAACACCGTCAGGGGCACGGCGTCGGTCCAGCCGTCGGACTCGGCCCGGGTGAAGCCGTACACCAGCGACGCCACCCCGGTCGTGGCCAGCACCAGGCTCGGGAGGTCGAGCGGGGAGCGGTTGCGTGCCGTGGCGGGCTCGCGGACGAAGCGGTGCGTGCCCAGGACGGCGACCGCGGCGACGAAGACGTTGAAGAAGAAGGTCCAGCGCCAGTTGAGGTACTCGGTCAGGGCACCGCCCGCCAGCAGGCCGATCCCGCTCCCGCCGCCGGCGACGGCGCCGTAGATGCCGAACGCCCGCGCCCGCTCCTTCGGCTCGGTGAACGTGACGGCGACGAGGGAGAGGGCGGACGGCAGCAGCAGCGCCCCGAACAGCCCTTGCAGGACGCGGGAGGAGTAGAGCATGAACTCGTTCTGGGCGGCGCCGCCGAGGAGGGGAGCGAGGCCGAAGCCGGCCAGGCCGATGACGAGGGTGCGCTTGCGGCCCCACTGGTCCGCGAGCCGGCCGCCCAGGAGCAGCAGCCCGCCGAACACGAGGGTGTAGGCGGTGATGGCCCAGTGCCGGTTGCCGTCCGAGATGTCCAGGTCGGCCTGGGCGGAAGGCAGCGCGATGTTCACGATGGTGACGTTGAGCACGACCATCAGCTGGCCCAGGCAGATGAACCAGAGCGCCCGCCAGCGGGCGGGGTCGGGCTGGACCGCACCGGACGCCGTGCCCGGGGCTGTTGACGGCATGGAGGCACCTCTCTCCCGGTCTCTCCCGGTCTTTGGGGACGGCGTACGAGGACGGTGCGGCATACGGGCCCGGCCCGCATGCCGCTCGCGTCCGGCGCCGGGGTCAGGAGGGGTCGGGCGGGGTGTGCTCCGTGTGCTCCTTGACCATGGAGGCGAACTGCGCCCTGTCGTTGCTGTGCGGGAAGGGCTCTTCGGGTACGGGGACGTCGAGGAACGCACACAGCGGCCCCCAGCCCTGGCTCACCTCGAAGACGAGGAGGCGGCCGTCGTCGATCTCCCGCACGACGGCGTCGTTGTGCTCGTTGAAGACCCTCAGTGCGTGGTCCTTGTCGGCGAACCGGCCGTCGAAGACGCCGTCCCAGACGGTCCGCAGCGACATCAGCCGCACCTGCTCGTACACCGGCGACGCGTCCGGCGGGGGCGGCGCTATGGCCGCCGCGTAGATGCTGGAGTTGACGCTCTCGTACCAGCTCTCCGGGTCGCGCACGGTGAGGATCACCTTCGCCTTCGGGAAGGCGGCGGCGATCTCCCGCCAGTACCGGGCCCCGGGCCAGTCCACGCTCGACCGGTAGCCGTCGTAGACCAGGGACCAGTCCATGGCCCGGCCTTCGGCCGCTTTCTCCCAGTGGGGGATCTCATCGGGCTTGTCGAGCATGGCCAGCATGTGGTGGCACGGGCCGAAGCCGAGCTTTTCGAGGGCGAGTTTGAGGGACATCGTGCCGGTGCGCCCGGCACCGGTGCCGAAGACGTCGAGCATGTCGGGGTGTTTCCTTCCGGAGGAGTGGTGGGGGGTGAACGCTGCTCACGCACCGCGCAGCAGCGTCGCCCAGATCGTGGCGCCGGGGCCGAAGGCGAGGGCGACTCCGTGCTGCCCGGGCGCGAGTGGTCTGGTGGACTGGAGCCGCTCCAGCACGCCGAGTACGGCGGGTGCGGCGGTGTTCCCGTACTCACGCATCGTGGCGCGGGAGACGGCTATCGAGGTCTCCGGGAGTTCGAGCGCCTCCTCGACCCGGTCGAGGATGCGGCGCCCGCCCGGGTGGACCGCCCACCATCTGACGTCGTGCCAGCCCAGCCCGTGGCGTTCGAGCAGCGCCTTGGCCGGCAGGGCGACGGAGGCGGCGACGACGTCCGGCATGGACGGCTTCAGCCTGATGTGCAGGCCCAGGTCGTCGCCGAGGTGCACCTGGAGATCGTCGGCGTGGGCGGGGTCGGTGAGCTGCTCGCGGTCGATGACGTCCACCCCGGGCAGCCCCGGCGTGCCCGGGCTCAGCACGGCCGCCGCGGCGCCGTCGCCGAACAGGGTCAGGACGACGGCCGCTTCCTTGTCGTACGGGGGCGGCTGGACATGCGGAGAGAAGAGGTCGACGGCGAGCAGGACGGCCGTCCGCTGGTGGACCGCCACCCAGTCCGCGCAGACGGACAGGGCGGGCAGGGCGGCGTAGCAGCCCATGGGGCCGAGCGAGAGGATCTGGACGTCGGGGCGCATGCCCAGTTCTGCGGCGAGTGCGTCGAGTCCGGGGGCGGAGTGGGTCGTGGTCGTGGTGGTGGCCAGCAGGCCGACGTCCTCGGGGCGCAGCCCGGCCCCGGCAAGGGCCCGGGAGATGGTCTCCCTGCCCAGCTTGCGGGCTTCGACGAGGCCGCGGGCCATCCGCTGCCGGGTCGGCCACCGCCGGGGGTCCTCCGCCTGCGGGTCCACGGCCATGCCCTTGGTGTCGATGGCGGAGTTGCCGATGACCTGTGCGACCGCGTCGCCGCCGTCGTCGGCCCCGGTGAGGGCGGCGACGTCCGCCATCTTGACCAGGGGCGGTGTGTGGAAGGCGAGGTGTGTGAGACGCGCGTACGGCGTGGCGGCCATCGTCAGCCCGCCCCGGCGATGGCGTCGTCCCAGGCCGTGACTGGTGACGTGCCGATCACCTTGCCCCGCTCGTCCAGAGCCTGGACCTGGACGTGGCCGATGTCCCGCCGGACCGAGTCAGGCAGCGGCACGGCGGTGTCGAGCCCGTTCCAGGGCACCCGCGCCACCGCACCGAAGCGGGCGTGTGCGTCGCCGCCGAGTACGCGCCACGCGGCGACGCCGGTGGCGCCGTTCCAGATCGCGTGCACGTCACCGGAGGTACGGTCCGCGGTGACCCGGGGCGGGTCGGCCGGCCGGCCCCGCCACGTGAAGCGGTAGGCCCGGTAGCTGCTGATGCCCGGCTCGTACGTGCCGTCGAACAGCAGCTTCCCGCCGGGCGAGAACTCCGAGACGCGGCTGGCGTGGCCCCAGCTCACCATCATGTTGCCGTTGGGCAGCCGTTGGGTGCCGCCCTCCGCCGCGACCGTCAGCACGTCGGGGTGGGTGAGTTCGTCGAGGAGCGTGGCCGTGCCCAGGTCCGGGTCTGCCCGGAGCCGCACGATACGGGACTTGCCCCCCGGGCCGGCCCCGAGCGTCGCGTTGTCGAAGACGCGGTACACGTTCCCGCCCTCGGTCTCCGCGTCGTGGTGCCCGGTGAAGCGCGTGCCGGCGCCGAGCTGGAAGTCGCTGTTCCGGCCGCCGAGGCGCCAGATGACGTCGCCCGTCACCCGGTCGACCTTGTAGACGGTGCTGGTGAGGCGGCCCGAGATGAGCAGGTTGCCGTCCACGTCCAGGGAGACGGCGTTGGCGTGGAAGTAGTCGAACGCGCCGGTGCCCGGCCGGAACTGCGACTCCGACTCCTCGACTGCGACGTGGTCGACGGAGTGCCATTCGCGGACCGCCGCCCCGGACGCGACGTCGATCTCCTGCACGATGCAGTCCCAGACCGTGCCGTCAGCGGGCCCGCCGACGGGGGTGAGGTCGTGGGGGACCTCCCGGTACGTGAGGATCAGCGCCGTGTCCTCCGGGGTGAGGAGGAACTCGTGGAGGTCGAGCCTGCCGTCGGGAGTGGGCGTCCGGACGGTCGCGACGATGTCGTAGGCCGGGTCGGCGATGTGGCAGACCCCGTCGCCGATCCCGCCCGCCCCGGCGGTGCCTTCCCACCAGGTCAGCACCGGCCGGCCCCGGTAGGTCTGGACGCGGAAGTCGGCGGCGAACGTGCCGTTGGGGATCTGGCGGAACCAGAGCATCCGGCCCTTGTTGTCGACGATCTGCGGGCCGCGGGGCGTCGTCGGCGCCGCGAACCCCTGGGGGGTGAGGAAGAGGAGCCCCGGCGCGGTGCCGGGGAGCAGGGTGCGGATGTCGAGCTGCGGGGGGCCCTCCTGCTGCAAGGCCGCCTGCGGTGTGGCGTGGCGGCGGCCGGTACCGCTGGCCTGCGCGGTGCCGGGGAGTAAGGCCCCGGCGCCGATCGCCACGAGACCGCCTAACGCGGACCGTCGGGATAAAAACGTCATGCTCTTTCCCCTCTGCGTGGTACTGCTGTCGATGTACTGCCGTCGATTGCAGGATTCGTTGCGGCCGGGCTCTTACGCGTCTTTCGCGCCTGCGAACGGGCGTGGGGGTCGCGCGAGCCGGGCGCGATGCCGGCACGCGCGACCCCGGCCGCGGATCGCGGCGGCCCGGCCCGCCGGGCGGTCGCGGGTCAGGAGCCGGAGACGGTACGGCTGTCGAGTCTCTTCCCGGAGTCGTCGAGGGCCGTGATGCGGAACACGTCGGCGTCCTCGGACGCGAAGAACTCGGCCGCCGTTTCGAAACCGGTCTTGGGCGTGACCCCGAGCGTGGTGAGCTTGTGCTTGCTGGGCCCCGCCTCGATGCGCCAGGTGTCCACCTCCGTGGCGCCGTTCCAGCTCACGTGCACCGTGCGGCTGCCGTCCTCGGCGGGGTCGCCGACGACCACGTCGGGCGGGGTGTCGGGGGTGCCGGTCCAGTTGTCGGCGCGCTCCGTGCGGTAGGTGAACCAACCGGCGGGGAAGGTGCCGGTGAAGACCGGCCGGCCGTCGCTGAACTCGACCATGCGCCCGGGGGTGCCGTAGGAGACGAGCTGGTTGCCGTTGCTCATCTGCCGGTTGTTGCCGGTGATCTCCGTATAGGAGGGCGGGTTGTCCCTGAGGTCCTCCGCGACCGTGGCGGTCATGGCGGACTCGTCGAGGGTGTACGTCAGCCCTCGCGACACCTGGGGGTTGTGGGTGTTGCCGTTGTCGAACACCGTGAGCTGCCCGTTCGGCAGCCGCCGTGCGTCGTGCTGGTAGCTGGGCATGTCGGCCGCACCGCCGTCGAAGGTGAAGTCGTTCTGCTCGCCCCCGAAGCGCCATACGACCTCGCCGGTGCTGATGTCGATCTTGTAAACGGTGCTGGTGTTGCGGAAGCTGGTGATGATGTTGCCGTCCGCGTCGTAGTCCAGCGAGTTCGAGTGGTAGAGGTCGACGTCTCCGGAACCGGTCATCGGCTCCGTGGTCTCGTCGGGCGAGATGTGGTCAAGCGCGCTCCACTCGAAGGTGACTTTCCCGGTCCGCACGACCTGCTCCTGGATCACCGTGTCGACGACGGTCGCGTTGGCGGGGCCGCCCCACGGGCTGAGGTCGTAGGTGGTCGGGACATAGCCCTGGATCAGGACACGGGAGCCGTTGGGGCTGAACTCGAGCTCGTGGTTGTCGGTCGGCTGGTTCCGCATCGTGATAGCGGCGATCTCGTGGTACGACCGGTCCAGTACCAGGTACGCGCTGCGGCTCACGTCGTAGAACGTCAGGGCAGGCCGGCCCCGGTACTTGTTGGTGGCCAGGGTGAAGTAGGCGCCGGCCCGCTCCCAGACAAGCTGGCCGTTGTTGTCGTAGATGGCCGCCGCCCCGGTATCGGTGCCGAAGTTGATCGGGGTCGTCAGCAGCAGCCCCGGGGCCTCCTGCCCCGTTGTCGTCGTGGTCAGACCGGGTGCTTGCCGGGGTCCGGTGACGGACTCGCCGGCCGCCGGCGCCGGGAGCGGCACGACTGCCGGGGATGGTGGGCGGTCGGCGGCGTGGGCCGCCGAGGTGAGAGGGGCGAGCAGGCTCGCCCCGGCTAACGCCGTGATACAGAGCCTGTGGGTGGCCCTGCCCCTCAGAATGCGCACGGGAATCTCCCTGGTGGTGAGAACTGGGCTCGGATCTCCATCCAAGACGCCTCGCGACGGCCACCGCGGTCCCGCGGTCTCCCTCCGTACGGGCGGCGGCCAGGTCGGGGTGGGGCAGTGGCGCTTGTGCCGCGGGACGGGAACCAAGTCGTGGGGACGCTCTCAAGGCTAGGAACGGGTTCTGAGCATGACAACACATGCGATGCGGGTCGCCGGAGGTTGGCTGATCTTGCTCCGGGTCGACGGGCGCGGCGCTTGCCGTAACGGGGCGAAAAGGGGCGAAGCTTGACTTATCGAACGCCGCTAACATCCCATATGCCGAAACTTCCGGCCATTTTTAGAAATGTTTTACTCTCCGGGCGCTGGACCAGGGCCGCGCTCACCCGGCGAGTCACCGTCGTCGTCAGCGGTCCCACCAGGCTCATCATGCTGCTTCAACGCCCCGGCGCCGCACCCGGTTCCTGCACGCGGCACCCGCCGTCCTCTAACCGAGGGTGAGCATCGCCTCGGTGACCTCGGCGACCGCCGCCTCGGGGATCGCAGTGGCGGCCTCCTCAAGGATGAGGAGCCGTGCCCCGGGGATCTCGCGGGCGATCGCCTCGCCGTTGCCGACGGGGAAGAACCGGTCGCGGCGGCCGTGGACGACGAGCGCGGGGACCTCGATCTCAGGCAGGCGCTCGCGCCAGCGGGGTGTGCAGTCGAGCCTGGAGAACACCATGCCCAGCTGGTTTGCCAGCTGAAGCGGGGGTGCGGTGCCGGGCGTGCGGTCCCAGATCCGCGCGGCGACTGCGCGCGCGGCGACGGGGTCGTTGCCGAGGATCTCCGCGCCGGCGGCGGCGAACTCCGCAACCGCCTCGCGGTCGGCCCAGTCGGGCATGGGCCGCGCGAACAGCCGGCTCATCGCCGCCTGGTCGTGGTCGGGGAGGTCATCGTCGGGCGGACCAGGGGCAACCGCGCGGGTGCCGACGAGGGTGAGCGCCGAGAACGCGCCCGGATGGTCGAGCACGGCCGTCTGGGCGACCATCCCGCCGACGCCGATCCCCGCGAGGTGCGCGGGCCCCCCGCCGAGCACGTCAGCAAGGGCCGCCGCGTCGGCGGCGAGGTCGCGCAGGGTGTAGGCGGGCGCCTCCGGATCCGCCGTCGTCGACTCCCCGCTGTCGCGCAGGTCGTAGCGCACCACACGGCGCCCGCCGGCGGCGAGGCGCTCGCACAGCGCGTCGGGCCAGGAGAGCATCGTCGTCCCGCCCACGAGCAGGATCAGTGGCGCGCCGTCGTCACCGAACGACTCGATGCCCAGGTCGATCTCATTGGCGTTGACAGTCGTCATCGGATCACCGGAAGAGGTCGCAGGGCTGTGTGGAAGACGGAAGATCGTGGTGGCCGGGGGCCACAGCGTACTCGGCCTGCCGTCGGACCCGCCCGCGCACTCCGCTTCGCGGGGGGCGTACCCGTAGCGGGCGGATCTCAGAGCGTTCTGAGATCCGGTGGGTAGTTTGCGACGCATGGCACACGACTACCTGATCGTCGGGGCTGGTCCGGCCGGGCTGCAACTCGCCGCGCTGCTGGAGCGGGACGGCCACGACTACGTCGTTCTGGAGCGGGGGTCTGGGCCGGGGACGTTCTTCACCACGTTCCCCCGACACCGGAAGCTGATCTCGATCAACAAGGTGCACACCGGGTACGACGACCCGGAACTGCGCATGCGGATGGACTGGAACTCCCTCCTGTCCGACGACCCCGACCTGCTGTTCACCCGCTACAGCGAGCGCTACTTCCCCCACGCGGACGACCTGCTCCGCTATCTCGCCGACTTCGCGGCGAAGACCGGGGTGCGGGTCGAGTACGGCACCGAGGTCAGCAGGATCGCCAGGGACGGCGGAGGTTTCACGGTCACCGACCGCAGAGGACGGACGTGGACGGGCAAGCGGCTCGTCGTCGCCACCGGAGTGTCGAAACCCAACATCCCGGATATCCCCGGTATCGAGCACGCCGAGCGCTACGACACGTTCGACCCGGACCCGCAGTCCTTCACCGGCCAGCGGGTGCTGGTCATCGGCAAGGGGAACTCCGGCTTCGAGACGGCAGACGCGCTGGTGGAGAAGGCCGCGGTGATCCACGTCGCCGGTCCGCACTCGGTCAGGATGGCCTGGCAGACGCACTTCGTGGGGCATCTGCGCGCGGTGAACAACAACTTCCTGGACACCTACCAGTTGAAGTCGCAGAACACCGTGCTGGACGGCACCGTCGAGTCCGTCGAGCGCGGCGACGACGGCAGGTTCCGCGTGCTGTTCCGCTACGCCCGTACGGTGGAGAAGCTGCGCGAGCTGCACTACGACCGGATCATCGCGTGCACCGGATTCCGGTTCGACGCGAGCGTTTTCGCCGACGGCTGCCGGCCGGCTCTGGTCATCGACGACCGGTTCCCCGAGCAGACGCCGGCGTACGAGTCGGTCAACGTGCCCGGCCTGTACTTCGCCGGCACCCTGACCCAGCAGCGCGACTTCAAGACCTCCACCAGCGGGTTCATCCACGGCTTCCGCTACGGCGCGCGTGCCCTGCGCAACATCCTGCGCGCGCGCCACCACGACCAGGCGTGGCCCGCCACGCCGGTCGAGCCGACGCAGGACGCCATCGCCGACGCGATCATCGCGCGGGTCAACCGGTCCTCCGCGCTGTGGCAGCAGTTCGGCGTGCTCGGCGACGTGGTGACCGTCGAGGCGGAGAGCGCCCGGTACCAGGAAGAGGTCCCCCTCGGCTACGTGCTGGACGGGGGCCTCGGCGGCGCTCGGCACCGGTTCACCGTCGACCTGGAGTACGGCGCCGACCACGACCACGGCGACCCGTTCGACGTGACGGTCCCGCGGGTCGCGGAGAACGACGCGGACAACGCGCACGACGCGAGCTACCTGCACCCCGTAGTCCGCTACTACCGCGACGGCGCGCCGGGCGGCACGCATCACATGGCGGAGAACCTGGAGAACAACTGGGACCTGCCGACGGTGCACCAGCAGCCGCTCGCGGTCTTCGTCAAGGAGTGCCTTGGCTGAGCACCCGGCCGAGCCGTTCCCCGGCCCGGTGCTCGACCTGCTCGGCGCGGCCGGCGACCGCGCGGTGTTCGAACACGGTGACCGCGTCGTGTCCGGTGGCGCGCTGCTCGGCATGGTCCGGCGGGTCGCGAACGGGCTGCGGCACGACGGCATCGGGCCCGGCGACGGCGTCGGCGTGCTTCTCGGCGTCACGCCGGAGGCGTTCGCCGCGATCATCGCCTGCCATGCGGCCGGGGCGCGGGTCGTCGGCGCGCGTCCCGGACTGCCTGCCCACCAGCTCGCACACGTGCTGAAGGACGTCGCCGTCACCGTCTCGGACGGCGCACCGGGCCCCGGCCGTACGATGCCGCTCGACACGCTGCTCTCCGCCGCGGACGCTCCGGTCACGCCGGCCGGCCGGCCGCACGACGTCGCCAGACTGCTCCACACCAGCGGCTCGACCGGCGTGCCCAAGGCGGTCGCGCAGACCTACGCCGCGCTCGGCTCCGCGTGGACGCTCCGGCCGGCCGCCTGGCCGCCGGCCATCGCGGCGCTGGCGTCCGCACTGGACCGGTTCCTGGTGTTCGGTTCGCTGGCGAGCCAGGTGATGATGGAGTACGGACTGCTCACGCTCGCCGCCGGCGGCACCCTGGTCGTCGCGGACGCGCCGGCGTTCCCCGACGCGCTCGTCCGGCACCGCGCGACGGCGAGCGTGATCACCGTGGCACGCCTGGGAAAGCTCGTCGCGCGTCAGCGCGCCGAGCCGGCGGACCTGTCCGGCCTGCGCGCGCTCATGGTGTCCGGCTCGCCGCTGGCGCCGGCGCGGGTGCGGGAGGCGCTCGACGTGCTCGGCCCGGTCGTCTTCCACGGGTACGGCCAGACCGAGACCGGCACCATCGCGATGGCCACCCCGCAGGACCCGCCCGGCTCGGTCGGCCGGCCACCGGTCGGCCTTGAGGTCCGCGACCCGGCCGGCGCGGTCGTGCCCCCCGGCGTGGACGGCGAGTTGTACGCGCGTACGCCGGCGCAGGGCGCCGCCTACTGGGCTGACCCGGTCCGCAGCGACGAGGTCTTCACCGACGGCTGGGTGCGCACCCGCGACATCGGCCACCTCGACGCCGAGGGCATGCTCTGGCTGACCGGCAGGGCCCGCGACGTGGTGATCGTCAACGCCAACCTCTACTACACCGGCCCCATCGAGCGGGTGCTGGCCACCCACCCGTCAGTGGCGGAGGCCCACGTCGTCGCCGCGCCGGACGCCGACACCGGCGAGAGCGCGCACGCCTTCGTCGTCCCGGCCGCCGGCCACACCCCCGAACTGGCCGTCCTGCGCGCCCTGGTCGCCGCCGGCCTCGGCGAACCGTGCGCCCCCACCCGGCTGACGGTGCTCGACGAGGTCCCCCTCACCCCCGCCGGCAAGCCCGACAGGACCCGCCTGCGCGAACGCGCCGCCGAGTGACCCGCCGTGCCGGGCGGGCCGCTCAGCGGGCAGTGCTCAGCGGGTGGGCAGGGGTGTGCGGCCGTAGCGGAGCATGAGGGCCGCGGCGAGCAGGCTGAGCCCGCCGAAGACGATGGCGCTGACCGTGAGAGTGGGCCGGCCCGGCGTGCTGGCATGGAGGAAGCCGAGCATGACGATCGGGCCGAGCACGCCGCCGAACTTGGTCGACGCGGCGGCGAGACTGGCACCGCGGGCGCGGAATTCGGTCGGGTAGATCTCGGTGCTGTACGGCACGAGAACGGCGTTCACCGCCGCCAGGGTGAGCACCAGCAGGCCCACGGAGCCCAGCAGCAGGGCCTCGCCCGTGTCGGCGATGCTCCAGGCGACGACGCCGGTCAGTGCGACGGCGGTGATCGTGACGAAGAGGATCAGGCTGCCCCGGCTGCTCCAGATCGCGTAGAGGACGACGACCAGCAGCAGCGCGGGCGCGGAGTAGACGGCGGCGCGGGCGACCAGGGCGCTGGCCGACGTGCTGGAGATGCCCGCCTCGCTCAGTTGCGCCGGGAGCAGGCCGAGGAAGCCGAAGTTCACCAGCCCCCAGCTCAGCCCGACCAGCCCGATCGCGGCGGCGACGGCCGTCCGGCTGCGCAGCAGTTCCCGCAGGCTGGGGGACGCGACGTCAGTGGCGTACGGCCGGACGGTCAGGCGGGCGCCGAAGCGGCTGAGGATGCGTTCGGCCGCTGCTCGCCGGCCGCGGCGGAGCAGGAACAGCGGCGACTCGGGGATCAGCGGCAGCAAGGCGAGCAGCAGCAGGCCGGTCGGCAGCCCGATGAGCCACAGCGCCCGCCAGGTGAACCGCGGCTCCAGTTGACTGGCCGCGACGCTCGCGGCGAGATAGCCGGCCAGCCCGCCCACCGCTCCGATGGCCACCGCCATCCAGCCCCGGTGCCGGCGGGGTGCCACCTCGGCGAGCAGCGTGAACACCAGGGGCAGCATCCCGCCGGCGGACACGCCCATGATGAAGCACATGACCAGGTTCCAGGCGAACGACGGCATGGCGCCGCACACCGATGTCGCGATGAACAGCACGGTGGCCAGCACGAGCGCCGGCCGGCGGCCGTACCGGTCGCCGAGCACCCCCCAGATCACGGAGCCGACGGTCGTTCCGCTCAGCGCCACCACCGGCAGCACCGACACCGAGGCGATCGACATGCCGTACTCGTCGGCCATGCCGGGCAGGACGAAGGCGATCGTGAGCGGCTTCATGGTGTCGATGACCAGGGCGATGATCAGCACGCCGCAGGTGACCCAGTAGACGGGGCGGGGCCGGCCGTGCTCGATGTCGGCCGCGATCGGCGCCGGGGTCCGCAGCCGGGGACGGCCGGCGAACAGGCTGACCACCACGAGCAGGACCCCCGCGGCGACCGCGGCCATGCCGGTCACCATGGCCGGTGTCCAGCTCATGTCCATCGGCATGCCGCCGGGTTCGCCGAGCATCCGCAGCTCCGGCAGGTGCAGCAGCACGCCGGCGACGACGACCACCGCTCCCGCCCCGGCACACCACGGCCGCAGCCGGCCGATGCGGTCCTCGTCCTCGGGGCCGGCATCCCCGGATACGGCGCCGGCCGGCCGGCCCGTACCCGCGCGTGCGGGCCCCGGCCCGTCCCGGTTCACTCGTGCGCCTCCGGGCCGGTGCGGTGCAGCGGGCACCCCCGGGCCGGCGCTGCCGCGGGCTGGTCGAAGTGGTTGCCGGCGAGCCGGAGCCGTCTCGCGTGCAGCACCATCGCGGTGCCGAGCACCAACTGCGTGACGCTGCGGGTGACGTCCTCGACACGGTCGCGCCCGCGGACGAACAGCCGCAGCACCGGGAGCGGCAGCGGACGGGCCGCCCGCGAGCGCGGGATGAGCAGGCAGGGTGCCCGGTGCGGGATGGAGCGGGTGTGCGAGACGGTGGAGTCCAGCCGGAACCGGCGCAGTACCTCGCGGGTGGCGGCCCGCATCACCAGCGGCGAGATGCGCCAGGCAGGGCACGGCCGGTTGGCCGGCATGCCGAAGGGGATGTGGTGGGCTTCCCTGCGGGACAGGGAGTTCCACCGGTCCGGGTCGAACTCGTCCGGCCGGTCGTAGCCGGTCGCGTGGTAGTCGGGGTAGCTGAAGCACACCACCGAGCCGGTGGGCAGCACGGTGCCGGCGTCCAGCGCGATCTCGCCGGTGGTGATGCGGTGCGCGATGCCGAAGAGGGGGTAGATCCGCATGGTCTCGTCGAGCACGTTGTCCAGGTAACGGTCGTCCGCCGGGTCGGCGACCAGCCTGGCCTGCACGTCCCGGTGCTGCGCGAGGGCCAGCAGCAGGTGGGCGCTCGCCTCGGACAACTGCACGACGGCCGTGTTGAAGAACGTGCCCTGCAGGTAGTACACCTGCTCGTCCGGCGAGAGCGACGCGGGCAGCCGGTGCGCGACGTCGGGGAGCCGGCCGCGCAGGTACGCGGTGAGCCGGGCGCGGCGGCGCGGGTGGCGCAGCCCGGTGCACTTCAGCGCGGTGATCACGTCGTCGGCGTTGCCGACGATCAGGTCCCGCGCATGCCGCGGGCACGGCTCGTGGAACACCAGCTCGTAGCTGAACTCCGCCCACGCCGGCATCAGCAGGTCGCGCAGCCGCACCAGGCTGATCCTGTCGTCCGGCAGGGCGTCCAGCGCGCGGCCGACCGCGCGGCCGGCGGCGTCGGCGAGATCGGCGGAGCGGCCGGCGAGGAAGCGCCGGGTGGTCGCGGCGACGTCGTCGTAGCGCGCGCCGGGTTCGAGGTGCTCCTGGTGGATCTCGGGGCCGGGCGCGAGCCAGTACCAGAACAGGTCGGACAGCCCGGCCCCCGCGCTGCGGCCGTCGGCGGCCGGGTCGGCGTAGACGCGTTCGAACACCTCGGGGCCGTGCGTCGCGTTGGGCAGGGTGATCGCGTCGTCCCCGTTGACCTTCTCGAATATCGTGCCGCGCAGGGCGGTCACCCGCTGCGGCAGCCAGCGCGGCGCGGTGATCGCGGCGGCGAGCGCGAGCACCGATACGGCCCTCACCGGCGCACCACCATGTCCGGCGCCAGGTCGGCGCCGCCGCGGGCCCCGCAGAGCGCGAGCGTGTGGTCGTACTCGTCGCGCAGGGTGGCGAGCACCCGCCGCACGCCGGCCGCCCCGTCCGCGGCCAGCCCCCACACGACGGGCCGGCCGACGCCGACGGCGGCGGCGCCGAGGGCGACCGCCAGCGCGACGTCGCCGCCGCGCCGCACGCCGCCGTCGAGCAGCACCGGGACGGCGCCGGCGACCGCGTCGACGACCGCCGGCAGCGCGTTCACCGTCGCCGGTGCGGTATCGAGCTGGCGGCCACCGTGGTTGGACACGATGATCCCGGCGGCGCCGTGCTCGACCGCGAGCCGCGCGTCCGCCGGGTGCAGAACTCCCTTGAGCAGCACCGGAAGCGCGGCCATGGCGCGCATCCTGTCCAGGTCGGCCCAGGACAGCGCCGGCGACATGGCGATGTCCAGCGTCCCGTCCGCAGCCGCGCCCGGCAGGCCGCGCATGTTCTCCGCCGCGCAGCCGGCCGGCAGGTCGGTGAAGCCGTTGCGCCGGTCGCGGGTGCGCCGGCCGAACACCGGGGAGTCGACGGTGACCACCAGCGCCGTGCAGCCCGCGTCGGTCGCGCGGGCGACCAGCGCCTCGGTCACCTTCTCGTCGGGCTGGAGATAGAGCTGGAACCAGACGGCGGCGTCCGCGCGGACCGCGCGGGCCGCCGCGACCACGTCGGCGACGGCCGTCGTCGAGGCCATCCCGGTGACCAGCAGGGCCCGTTCTGCCGCGGCTGCGCGGGCGGTGGCCAGCTCGCCTTCTGGGTGCGCGAGCCGGTGGAACGCGGTCGGCGCGACGAAGACCGGCGCGACGCCGGGCGCACCGGGCAGGTCCACGGCGGTCTCCCGGGCCGCGGCGCCGCGCAGCACCCTGGGCAGCAGCGCGAGCCGGTCGAACCCCCGCTCGTTGTCGGCGAGCGCCCGCTCCTGCCCGGCGCCGCCGGCCACGTAGTCGTAGTGCACGGGGTCGAGCGCCTCGCGTGCCCGGTCGTGGAGCGCGCGCAGCGTCATGGCAGCACCGGCGCCGGCAGATTCCGCTGTGCGGCGAGGAACTCGCGCAGCGGCGCGCGGTGGTAGCGCTCGCTGTCCCACTCGTTCTCAAGGTTCTCGGTCATGTGGTGTTCGCCGGCCTGCCCGTCGGCGCGGAACCAGCGCACCACCGGATGCAGGTAGCGGCCGTCGAGCCCGGCGACGTCCTGCTGGGACTTGCGGCCGGCGGTGACGTCGAACGGGTCGACCAGGTGGTGGTTCTCGCCGTACTCAAGCGTGATCACCGCGTACGCGCCGACGTCGCCGAACTCGCCGGCGGCGACGGCCTGCCCCACGTGGTCGACCGGCAGTTCCTCGGCGTAGCGCATGGCGCCGTCCGGTGCGACCAGCAGCACGTCGCCGAGCACGCCGAACTGCTGCCACAGCGCGGAGGACCGGTTGACCCTGGTGACGATCGCGTCGACCGCGCGCTCCGGGTCCGCGCCGAGGGCGGCCGTCGGCCACGGGGTGTCGTGATAGCGCTGGCCGAGGTGGCGGTGCAGCGCGCGCACGCCGTAGCGGAAGCCGTGGATGAAGCCGTTGGTGGACACCTTGAAGTCACGGGACTGGGTGAGCGTGCCGGCGAAGAACATGTCCGGCACATTCACCGATTCACCGACCGGGCTCAGCGCGGGAAACCGGTCGCCGTGGGTCAGCTCCGGCCGCGCGCTGTCATCGAAAACGCCGGCGTCGAAACGGAATCCGGTGGCCACGATCACCCGGTCGTAAGGGATCTCCTTGACGATCTCGTCGACTCGTTCGAACGCGACGGGCACGCGGTAGCCGTCCGCGTCTTTTCCGATCGATACGACGCGGCCGTCCAGCAGCGCATTCTGCGACTTGAGCTGGTAGCTGTCGAGGAAGTTGTTGTTCACCGCGCGCAGATGACCGACGAAGTGCGTCCGCCACGCCATCTGCAGGGACCCGGAGCCGATGACGTGGATGACCGACGCGGTCTCCATCAGGCTCTCCGCCGTCTCGAACGCGGAGTTCCCCCGCCCGATGATCAGCACTCGCTGGTCGGTGAAGGACTCCGGGTCGGTGTCGAATTCGCTGTACAGCTCGGCGTGCTCGATTCCCGGGAGGTCGGGAACGTACGGCTTGGCCAGGCCGGTGGCGACGACCAGCCGCCTGCCGGCCCGGGTCCGTCCGCCGGCGTCGGTCACGGCGAAGCCGTCGGCGTCTTTGGCGATCCGGGTCACCTCGGTGTCGTACGAGATCCGTACCCCGGTCTTCGCGGCGAAGTCGGCTAGGTAGCGCACGAGGTCGTCGGCGTGCGGGAAGTACCGCCTGCTGTATTTCGTGAACAGCAGCTCCGGTTCGTCGGAGAGCAGCGAGTTCCAGTCCATCCGCAGCCGCAGTTCCGGGTCGTCGTACCCGGTGTGCACCTTGTTGATGGAGATGAGCTGGCGGTGTCTCGGGAATCGGGTGAAGAACGTTCCAGGACCGCTGCCCCGTTCCAGAACGGCATAGTCTCGACCGGCCCGTTCCAGCATGGCGGCGAGCTGCAGCCCTGCCGGCCCGGCCCCGATGATCAGGTAGTCGTGCGCCATGAGCGGCAAGCTACCCACCGGATTTCAGAGTGCTCTGAGATTCCGTCGGTAACTTGCTGCTCGTGCTCACCACCACCGGGACCGTTTCACTCGATGGCCGGCTCGACCCGGCCGACCTGCGCCGCGCGGCCGGCCCGATCACCGTTGCCGTGGCCGACGAGGTCCGCGCCGGCGTGCGGCGGGGGCGGGAGTTCCTCCGCTCCGTGCTCGCCGGCGAAGACCGCCAGGTGTACGGCGCCACCACGGGGTTCGGAGCGCTCGTCGGGTTCGCCGGCCGGGACGAGGCCGCCGACCAGTGCGACAACACCCTGGCCCATCTCGGCGCCGGCCAGGGACCGGACCTGCCGAACGAGGTGGTCCGCGCGGCGCTGCTCGTGCGGACGTGGTCGCTCGCCCAGGGTGTGTCCGGGGTGTCGCCGCACGTCGTCGACGGGCTCGCCGCGATGTTCGCCACCACGTTCACGCCGGCCGTGCCGCGATACGGATCCGTCGGCGCGAGCGGAGACCTGATCCCGCTCGCGTACGCGACCCAGGCCCTGCGCGGCCGTGGACAGGCGTACGTGGACGGTCGGCGCATGCCGGCGACGGCCGCGCTGGAGGCCACCGGACTCGCTCCGCTCACCCTCGACGGCCGCGACGCCCTCGCGCTGGTCAACGGCACCTCGGTCACCACCGCGGCGCTCGCGCTGGCCCACGACGCCGTCCGCGGCGCGCACCGCGCGCTGGCCCGGCTGACCTGTCTGCTGGTGGACCTGCTCGGCTGCGACCCCGGCTTCCTCGACGAGAACCTGCTGCGCGCCTACGGCCATCCCGGCGCCGTCTCGGTCGCCGCCGGCATGCGTGCGGTGCTGAAGGGGGTGGCGCCGTCCGGGGCGCGGCCGTTGCAGGAGCCGTACTCGATCCGCTGCGCGCCGCAGTTGCTCGGTGCGGCCGAGGACGCGCTGCGCTACGTCGACGGGGTGGTCGCGGCCGACCTGGCGGGCGTCAGCGACAACCCGCTGTTCTTCCCCGACGCCGGCACGGTGGTGCACGGCGGCAACTTCTTCGGCCAGCCGGCCGCGTTCGCCGCCGACCTGCTGGCGTCGGTGACCGCGCAGTTGGGCAACCTGGCCGAGCGCCAGCTCGACCTGCTCGTCGACCCGGCCCGCAACGGCGGCCTGCCGCCGATGCTGGCCGCCGAGCCCGGCCAGCAGCACGGGCTGCAGGGCGTCCAGTTGGCCACCACCGCGTTCGTCGCGGAGATGCGCCGGGCCGCGACGCCGGCGTCGATGCAGAGCCTGCCGACCAACCTGCACAACCAGGACGTCGTCCCGTTCGGCACCCACGCCGCGCTGCGCGCCTACGACATGGCCGAGCTGCTCCGGCTGCTCTGCGGCTCACTCGCCGTCGGCCTGCGCCAAGCCGGCCACGTCGGCGCGCGCCGCCCCACCGCCGGCGCCTGCGCGGAGCTGCTGGACGCCCTGGCCGAGGCCATACCGCCCGTCGAACCGGACCGTCCCCTCGACGCCGACGTCCGCACCGCCGCCGCCCTCCTCACCCCCTGAGCCGCGGTGTCCCCTGAGCCGCGGTGCCCTCGCTCACGGTGCCGCCGTCCGCGCCGCGCGCCGGACCCGCCGGGGACCGAGGCGGCGGCAGGGTTCCCGTCACGAGGAGACGGCGGCGATACGGATGGTGAAGCGGGCGCCCAGGCCCGGCCTGCCGGTCGCGGTGACCGTGCCGCCGTGGCTGCTGACCACCTCGCGCAGCAGGGCGAGGCCGAGGCCGTAGTGACCGTCGTCGCCTGGCGTGTTCCGGTGGAAGCGGTCAAAGATCCGCTCGGCCTCCGCCTGCTCGAAGCCCGCGCCGGTGTCGGACACGGCCAGTTCGATGTCGCGGCCGGCCCTCGCCAGGGTCAGTTCGATCCGGCCGCCGGCCGGCGTGTGGCGTACGGCGTTCGTCAGCAACTCGCCCACCGCGCGGCGCAACGCCGACTCGACGCCGTGCACGAGCAGCGGCTCCGGCGGCCGGTCGACCGACACGTTCAGCCCGTGCTCGCGCACCAGGTCTCCCCGGTCGGCGACGGCCTGCTCCGCGACGGCGGCCAGGTCGACCGACTGCGCCGCCGCGACCGGCCGGACGCCGGCGATCCTGGCGGACAGCAGCAGGTCGTCGATGATCTCGCCGAGCCTGCCCACTGAGCCGGTGAGCCGGTCAAGACCCTCCCGGTGCGCCGCGGGCAGGCCGTCGGCCACCGCCCGCCGCGCCAGCAACTGGGCGCGGGTGTACGCCTGCGTGACGGGGGTGCGCAGCTCGTGGCTCGCGTCGGTGACGAACCGACGCTGCCTGGCAAGCGCGTCGGCGAGCGGCGCGACCGCACGCCGGCCGAGCACCCACCCGGTCCCGGCGGCGGCGAACAGGCCGACCAGCTCGGCGATGGCGAGCGCGACCAGCAGGTGATCCCGGTCAGTCAGCTGGAACCGCATGTCGAACACGCCCTGGACGACCCCGCCGTCACGCGGCTGGGTGCGCACCAGGTAGACGGTCCCGTCCCGCTCGATCCTCCGCTCGATCGCCTGGCCGGAGGCGCGTACGCCGTCGAAGTCGGCACGCAGCGGGAAACCCGGCGGCGAGCCGGCCGGCGCCGGCTCGCCGGGCGCGTACAGCCAGGTGCACCCGGGGGGCGCGTTCGGTGAGCCGGTGCGCGTGCTGTACCGCAGTTCCCGCCGGACCTGCTCGTTCTGGGCGTGCACCAGCACCGCGTAGGCGATGCCGCCGACGAAGGTGACCAGCATCGTGATGGTCACCGCGGCGACCACACTGATCCGCAGCCGCGCCCTGCGCACCACGGCGCGCTCCGCATCGGCGCTCACAGCGACCCCAGCCGGTAACCGCGCCCGTGCACCGTCCGCACGACCTGCCTGCCGAGCTTGCCCCGCAGGTAGTAGACGTAGGTGTCCACTATGGACGACGCGGACGCCTCGCCGAACACCTGCCGGCGCAGCTCCGCCCGCGAGTGGACCGCCTCCGGCCGGGACGCCAGCACCCGCAGCAGGTCGAACTCGCGGGCCGCGAGCGCCACCCGGTCCCCGTCGCTCAGCTCGACCTCGCGCGCCCCGAGGTGCAACCGCCCCGACCCGATCCGCACCACGTCGGCCAGTTCGAGCGTCCGCCGGCACAGCGCGCGCAGCCGCGCGCTCAGCTCGTCCAGATCGAAGGGCTTGCCGAGGTAGTCGTCCGCCCCGGCGTCCAGACCGTCGACCCGGTCCGACACCGAATCCAGGGCGGTCAGCATCAGCGCCAGCGCCCGGACTCCCTTGCCGCGCAGGCGGACCAGCAGGTCCAGCCCGTCCAGGACCGGCAGCCGCCGGTCGAGTACCAGCACGTCGTAGGCGCGCGTCAGCCCGAGGTGCAGTCCGCGCTGCCCGTCGTGTGCGACGTCGACGGCGTACCCTTCGTCACGTAACGCGCTGGATAACAGCTCGACCAGGTCACGGTCGTCGTCAACCAGCAGCAGCCGCCACGGCTCCCCGGCATCTAAGCCCACAATCTGCGCTCCCTACTCACCCGCACCACCGGGACTTACGTGCCCGCGACGGCGGGCGTTCAGCCCGGATCCGCCGGCTGATGAGCCGACGGACCGATCTGACGGTGCGTGAGGGGGCCGGGGCGTGTGCCTCCTTCTCCGGCCGACGGGGGCGTCAGTTCTTGCGTGCGACCGCGCAGAAGGCGTTGACCTCGTCCGGCAGCCCCCAGCGGCTCTCCTCGTGACGCCAGCGCGACACCGACACGAGCCCGGGTTCCAGTACCTCAAGGCCGGAGAGGAAACGGGTCATCTGCTCGCGGTCGCGCAGCCGGTACGGGTCGCCGCCTTCGGCGCGGGTCTTCTCGGCGGCGTCCGCGGCCTCGCGGTTGATCGCGTTGGTGCCGTCCTCGAAGACCAGGTAACTGCCCGGCGGCAGCGCCTCGACCAGCCGGTCCCGGATGGCGTACGCCTCCTGGTCGTCCCAGATGCTGCCCAGGATGCCCAGCATCATCAGACCGACGGGGCGCGTGAAGTCCAGTGTGCGGGAGGCCGCGGCGAGGATCGCTTCCGGGTCGCGGGCGTCGCAGTCGACGTACGCGCATGCCCCCTCGGGTGTGGAGGTGAGCAGGGCGCGGGCGTGCGTGAGGACGAGGGGGTCGTTGTCGACGTAGACGATCCGGCAGGCCGGGTCGATGCCCTGGGCGACCTCGTGGGTGTTGTCGGCGGTGGGCAGGCCCGTGCCGATGTCGAGGAACTGGCGGATCCCGGCCTCCCGGACGAGTAGCCGTACGGCCCGGCCGAGGAAGAACCGGGAGTGCCGGGCCGCGTCGACGATCGCCGGGTAGACCTTGCGGACCTGGTCGCCGACGATGCGGTCCGCCTCGTAGTTGTCCTTGCCGCCGAGCCAGTAGTTCCACATCCGGGCCGAATGCGCCACGGTCGGATCGATCTCCGTCACAGCGTCGCTGGGGTCTTCCACGAGGGCCATCCTGGTATCGGGGAAAGTGTCAACGGCCAACGTAGCCCCACTGAGCCGAAGCCGCCGCCGCGGGATCTCGAAATTTTCGATCTGGGAACGGAAACTTTTCCGCCGGGAAGTGTTGACGATCCACCGTCAATCCCTCAATCATCCATGTCTGAGGGGCCGTGTGCGGTACGAGATTTCGAACTTGGAGGCACAGTCATGGGCTCATACGCCCTTCCCAGACCCGGTATCCGCCGGAAGCTCCGCGGGCTGCTGCTGGCGCTGGTCGCCGGCGTCCTCGGCGCGGTCGCCACGTTGGCCGCGCCACCGCCCGCGGACGCCGCCGAGAGCACGCTCGGCGCCGCCGCGGCGCAGAGCGGCCGTTACTTCGGCGCCGCCATCGCCTCGGGCAGGCTGGGCGACTCGGCGTACACGTCGATCGCGAGCCGCGAGTTCAACTCGGTGACGGCCGAGAACGAGATGAAGATCGACGCCACCGAGCCGCAGCGGGGCCAGTTCAACTTCACCAACGCCGACCGCATCTACAACTGGGCGGTGCAGAACGGGAAAGAGGTGCGCGGCCACACCCTGGCCTGGCACTCCCAGCAGCCCGGCTGGATGCAGAGCCTCAGCGGCAGCACGCTGCGCCAGGCGATGATCGACCACATCAACGGCGTGATGGCCCACTACAAGGGCAAGATCGTCCAGTGGGACGTCGTGAACGAGGCGTTCGCCGACGGCAACTCGGGCGCGCGGCGCGACTCCAACCTGCAGCGCACCGGCAACGACTGGATCGAGGTCGCCTTCCGCACCGCGCGCGCCGCCGACCCGGCCGCCAAGCTCTGCTACAACGACTACAACATCGAGAACTGGACCTGGGCCAAGACCCAGGCCGTGTACAACATGGTCCGGGACTTCAAGCAGCGCGGTGTACCGATCGACTGCGTCGGCTTCCAGTCGCACTTCAACAGCGGCAGCCCCTACAACGCCAACTTCCGCACCACCCTGGAGAGCTTCGCCGCCCTCGGCGTGGACGTGGCCATCACCGAACTCGACATCCAGGGTGCCTCGCCCACGACGTACGCCAACGTGACCAACGACTGCCTGGCCGTCGCGCGCTGCCTCGGCATCACCGTCTGGGGTGTGCGCGACACCGACTCCTGGCGGGCGGAGCAGACGCCGCTGCTGTTCAACGGCGACGGCAGCAAGAAGCCCGCCTACAACGCCGTCCTCGACGCGCTCAACGGCGGCTCCTCCACGCCTCCCGGGGATTCCGACGGACAGATCAAGGGCGTCGGTTCCGGCCGCTGCCTGGATGTGCCCGACGGCAGTACCGCCGACGGCACCCAGGTCCAGTTGTGGGACTGCAACGGCGGCACCAACCAGCAGTGGACGTACACCGCCGACAGCGAGCTCAGGGTCTACGGCAACAAGTGCCTGGACGCCGCCGGCACCGGCGACGGCGCCAGAGTCCAGATCTACAGTTGCTGGGGCGGCGAGAACCAGAAATGGCGTATCAACTCCGACGGATCCATCGTCGGCGTCCAGTCCGGCCGCTGCCTCGACGCCGTCGGCGTCGGCACCGGCAACGGCACCCTGATCCAGCTCTATACCTGCTCGAACGGCAGCAACCAACTCTGGTCCCGCACCTGAGGGGACAGCGGCAAGGCGGTGGAGGCGCAGGGCGCCTCCACCGCCGGCGGCGGTCTGTCCGGTCGTGCTCCCTTACCCCGTTGGCGGAGGATCGCCCGGCGGGGCCGGGCCGGGAGCGGGTCCTGCGGGGCGGTGCGTGTGGAGGTTGCCGTACTGGACGGCCATGACCGTTCCCGAGTCCCGGGCGCTGTTGTGCTGCTCCTGGACGAACGACCTCCCCTGGTCAGGGAGGGCACCGGCGATGCCGGCGGTCAACTGGGACAGGGGGCCGCTGCACGACGGGTCCCGGCGCAGGAGCGACTCCAGTTCCAGGGCCCAGTACCCGGACAGGGCCTGCCGTACGTCCTGGAGGTCCGTGGTCCGCCGCATCATCTCGGCGTTGTCATCGAGCCGGGCCTCGATCGCGGGGGTGCCGCCCGGGTCGGCCCGGCGGAAGAGGCCGAGCACACGGTCCCGCGTGCTCTGCCACAGGTCCGTCGCCATGGCCGCGACCAGCGCGGCGGCTCCCGCGTGGGCCAGGGCGCTCAACTCCGCTGCCACCTGGACTCCTTCAGGTGTCGTCCCTGGTGATGTGGATGGTCTGGGTGCCGTTCTGGGTCGCGTTGATGATCCCGTGTCCCGACGCCTTGTTGGTCATCGTGCTCCGGCGCGGTCCGGGCCGGCCGCCCGCGCGGTCCCGGGCGCCTTCGGCGGGTCCGGCCTGCCGAGGTGCTTCCGGGGTGGGCGCGGCATCCCGGTTGCCGGGTACGTGGAGCCACGCGGACGCCCTGTATTCCTTCTCCGTGACGGGGGTGCTGCGGAAGGCTGCCGGGTCGATCCCCGGACGGCCGTGGCAGACCGTCTCCTCGTAGAAGTGCTGCGAGACGATGAGCGCCGCGGCCGTGCCGGGAACCTGGACGAGGGCGTTCCGGGTGGGTGACGCGTTCAGCAGCCTGGCGAGCACTTCGAGCGGGCTGCCGGTGACCCGGCCGTCCGCCTGGACGTGGACATCGCCCGCGTGCAGGGCGACGCGGAGGCGGATCCGGGTGAGCTCGCCGGCCAGCGTGTTGTGAGCCTGCAAACGGGCTTCGAGTTCATGGATCAGCGGATGAATCAGCTTGGTCTTCGCGACCCCCGCCGGAGCCGTCACCTGCATGCCGTCGCCGAGGTCGGCACACAGGCACTGCTCCCAGTCGATCCCGCTGCGCTCGAACGACGCACGGAGCGCGGCCCCGAGGGCGGCGCGGATCCGGAGGAGCGCTGCGTCGCCGCGTCCGGCCGAGCGTTCGATGTCCACGGCGAACAGGGCCCGGTATTCCACCTCTTCTTGCATGCGTACCTCCTGACGTCGGAACAGACCTCGCCGTGTGTTCTCACTGTGCCCTGCTTGAGCGGCCCGGATCCCGTCGGAATACTGAATCGACGGGGAGTCGCAGGTGCTTCGTTGACCACGAGGCCGAAGTGGGCCCGTCTGCACACTTCTTCGACGGTGGCCCCGGGTCGGCGGGAGGCGGGGAACGCATGAGCGGTACGGTGCCGGGCCGGGGCGCGGGCGATCAGCCGGGCGGCGAGGCGCGGGGCTGGCCACCGGCGAGCCTGCTCGGCTCGCTCGCCCGGCCGGACCGGGAACGTCTCCTCGCGCTCGGTACGCGGGTGGCGTACGAGGCCGGCCGCATCGTCATGCGCGAAGGGGACGAGACCGCCTACGTCCTGATCCTCATCGACGGAGTGGTGAAGGCGACGGGGCGCACCCACGACGGCCGGGACGCCCTGCTCGCCGTCCGCATGGGCGGGGAACTGGTCGGCGAACTCGCCGCGGCGGATGGAAAGCCCCGGTCGGCGACGGTCACCGCGTGCGGCACCGTGATCGCGAGGGTCGCCGGCCGCGAGGCGTTCCTCGGCTGCCTGCACCGGAATCCGGCGATCGCCCACGCCGTCAACGCCTCGGTCGTCGCCAAGCTCCGTGCCGCCAACACCCACCGCATCGACTTCACCGGCTGCGATGTCCCCACCCGGCTGGCCCGCGTGCTGCACCAGGTGGCGCTGACCCACGGCGAGCGCGCGGGCGGCGGCGTCGCGATCCGCTGGCCGATCACCCAGCCGGAGCTCGCGACTCTGTCAGGTGCGGCGGAACCCACGGTGCAGAAGGCGCTGCGCCGGCTCCGCGAAGCGGGCGTCATCTCCACGGGCTACCGGGCTTTCCGGGTCGAGGACCTCGACAGGCTGCACGCCATCGGTTACGACCAACCTGACAGGTGAAAGAAAGTGCTCAGATGCCGTCATACGACGGTATCCGGCGCCGAAGCGCTCACTAGTGTGACCCACTCAGTACCGAACGTCGCGGTGATCCACCAAGGGGCGGTCGCGCTCGGCGCGGCCGGGAATGAGACGTAGCGATGGACGACACGGGCGCAGGCCAGCGGGAACCGGCCGGACCTGCCGGGGGCACGCTGGACGGACACCACGGAGAAGACGGACACCACGGAGAAGACGGGCACCACGGAGAAGACGGACGCGGGGCACAGCAGGAGCAGGGCGGGCGAGCGGGCGACGACTACCGTGCGGCCGTCGGCGGGGACATGTCGGGGACGTTGATCGTCGGCCACCACAACGTCGTGATCGACGGCAACGGCTCCACCGTGCACGTGATCCCGCCCCCGGAGCACCCCAGACCCGAGCGCCGGGACCACACGCTGCTGCTGCCGCGCGTACAGCGTGAACCCGTAGGGCGGGACGACGAGTTACGCGCTCTGGACGCGGCCGTCCGCGAGGGCGGTCTGGTACAGCTCTGGGGGCCGCCGGGCGTGGGCAAGAGCACCCTCCTGCGGCACGCGGCGCGCCGCCTGGCCCCCGGACGGGACGGGGTGCTCTTCCTGAGCGCCGCCCACCGGGAGATCGAGGACCTCGCCCAGGAAATCTTCGAGGCGTGTTACGAGGCACCGGGATACGCGCCGACGAGGACGGAGCTGCGCCGGCTCATGGCGAACGTGGCGGTGACCGTCTACCTGGACGACGCGGACCTGAGCCCCGAGCAGTTACGCACCCTCGCGGACGCGGCCCCGGCCGCGACGTTCGTCTTCGCCAGCCACCAGCGGTCGCTGCTCGGCGAGGGTACGCAGGTGGAACTCCAGGGGCTGCACCCCGAGGCGAGCCTGGAACTGCTGGCCAGGGAGCTGCGCGGGCCGTTGCCCGAGAGCGAACGCGTCGCGGCGGACGAGCTGTGCACGCTGTCGCTCGGACGCCCCCTGCTGCTGCTGCGGGCGGCGGGGCTCGCCGGGCTGGACGCGTCGAGCAACGTCACGCTGCCCCGCCCCGCCGAGATCGAGGGCCTGCTCCCGCTGCTGTTCCAGCGCCTCGACGCGGTGGCGATGGATGCGCTGCGCCTCCTCGCGACCCTGTACGACGCGGAGTTGGCCCCGGTCCACATCGGCGCGCTGTGCGAGGCGGACGACCCGGACGCGCTCTGCGCGGAGCTGGCCGGGCTGGGGCTGGCGCTCGCCACGGAGCGGGGCTACCGGTGTGCGCCCGACGCGGTGACGGAGGTGCGGCGCCGGACCCCCGGGCCGTTCTCCGCCGACCGGCTGTGCGGCCACTTCACCCATTGGGCGGCTTCGGGGACCGCCACCGCCGCCCAGGTCGCGGAGCACGGGCGGGCGTTGGAGCTGTCCGCGGAACTGGCCCAGCGGCAGGGACGGCCGGACCTCGCGGTGCAGCTTGCCCGGGCGGTGTCGCCCCTGCTGGCGCGGTCGCTGCGGTTCGGGGTCTGGGGCCGGCTGCTCGACCAGGGGCAGGACGCCGCCCAGCGGGCCGGCGACGGCACGGCCAGCGCGTACTTCACCCACGAGCGGGCCATCCGCTGCCTGCTGATCGGACAGCGGGTGACGGCCGGGGTCCTGCTGGCCGAGGCGGTGGCGCTGTGGCGGGAGCTGGGCGACAGCCGCGGTGCGGAAGCCGCGCTGAACGCACAGCAGTACGCGCCACCGGAAACACCGGTACAGACCGCCCCGGGCAACGACCCGGGCTCCACCATGGGCACCGACCCGGGCCCCGCCACGGGTGCCGACCCGGGTTCCACCGTGGCCGCCGACCCGGGCCCCGGCACGGGCACGGATCCGGGCTCCGCCGTGGCTACGGATCCGGGCTCCGGCACGGGCACCCCGGACCCGGGCGCCGGACACGCTCCCGATGCCGGTTCCTGGGGAGCCGGTCCTGGCCAGAGCCCCGACGCCGGTACGTGGCCGGACGTACCCGACGCCGGTCCGGCTGCGCCGACGCCCGACGCCGCCGGGACCTCGCCCGCCCCGGACGCCTGGGCTTCCCAGGGAGGCGGGCCCGACTGGGGAACGGACCCGGCGGGCCTCGCCAACTCGCCGGCCCCGCCCGCACCCGACACCGCGGCGCACCTGATGGACCCGGTAGCGCAGACCACCGGCCAGTCCGTCGGTTCGGCGTCCGCGGGCACGACCGGCGCCGGTGGCGCCGCAGCGGGCGGAGCCGCCCCGGCGGGCGCCGCCGCCGGCGGACTGAGTGCCATGGGCGCGGGCCTGGGCCTGCTGGCCGCGGCAGCCGTGGCGGTCGCGGTCGGCATCGGCATCCAGCAGAACCAGGACCCGGAACCCCCCAGCGGGCCCACGGACGAGTTCGCGGGAGTGTGGCGGACCGAAGCGGGCGGAGTCGCCAGGGTCACCGAGTCGGGTCCCGGCTCGTACACCATGCCCGTACAAGCCCCCTGCGGCGGCGTCGACACCCTGAACGTCAGCGGCAGCGACGGCAGTTACAGCGGCGAGATGCCGGTGCGAGATCAGGATTCCTGCACGGTCCTCGGGCAGGCGGACCTCACGATCAACGTGGCGTCCGACGGAAAGACCGCGGACGTCGAGTCGACGGCGCAGTCGGACGGCAGCTGGGAATGCTTCACCTGCGGGACCGAGACCTGGACCCGCGTCCAGTAGCCGCTCGGGGCCCGCACGGCCTCGCCCTGATCCCCCTACCCGCAGAAGGGAAGGCCCGCCATGACGAAGTCGTCGGGCGACCGGTTCACGATCCGCATCGGCGGAGACGCCAACGGCGCGGTCGTCGCCGGTCACGAGAACCACGTCGAGGTCCACCAGCCCCGGTCCGAGCCCCCGGCACCCGTACCGACGCCGACGGGCGACGAACCGGGCTCGGCCCAGGAGAACGTCGCGAAGGACCACGCGTCTCTCTACACGGTCCAGAACGGCGAACTGCACATCCACCACGACGGCGGTCCGTCCGAGTCCACGCGGGAAGGCTGAGCCGGGGGGAGAGGGAGCGGGCCGCGACCCGGGCGGACGGGGGCGTTTGCCGGGTCGCGGCCCGCGGCCCGCGGGCGGAGGGTGTCGCGCCCAGCAGCCCCGCGTCCCGGAGACGACCGCAGAGAAGTTCCGGCCCCCGGCACTCCCAGGTCACCCACCGTTCGCGTCCCGGCAGAACACTCACCGCGGCCGTTGCCTCGTCGTCACGCTGCCTGGATGCGGGCATGGCGGGTCCCCAGCGGCCACTCACCCTTCTCAAGGAGCCATCGCACCATGTCCGACGCCCACTTGCGGATCAGACGCCCTCGGCGGCACCGGCTGGCCACCGCGACCGCCGCAGCTCTCGCCCTGACCCTGCCGCTGCCGGCCGCCGCCGCAGCGGACGACACCGCCGGCGAAGCGGCCGACCCCGTCCCCGTGCAACTGCTGTCGATCACCGATCTCCACGGCTACTTCGGCGACTACACCACGACGGTGCCGGGCGCCCACGCCGGTGAGGCGTCCCAGACCGTCGGCGGCGGCGCCTACCTGGCAGCCCACCTGGACCGTCTCCGTGACCAGGCCGCCCTGCCCGAGAAGAACTCGATCCTCTTCTCCGCCGGGGACGACTTCTCCGGCTGGCCGTTCGAGACCGCCTTCTTCTGGAACGAGCCGACGATCGAGTACCTCAACCACATCGGTCTGCAGTTCTCGACGGTCGGGAACCACGAGCTGGACCGCAACCTCGACTACCTCCGCCACATGACGGAAGGCACCTGCGAGGGCCGCCCCGACGGCGACCTGTGCTTCACCGACTCCACCGGGGAGAAGTTCCAGGGCGCCGACTTCGACTACTACTCGGCCAACGTCGTCAACGGCGCGACCGACGAGCTGGTCGTGAAGCCGTACCACGTCGAGCAGGTCGACGACGGCCACGGCGGCACGCTGCCCGTGGGCTTCATCCACACCACCACGGCCACCACGCCCGAAGGGGGGCTCTCGTACTGGCCGTCCGGCCAGTTGCGGGTGCTGCCGGAAGCGCAGGAGATCAACCGCTACGCGGCCGAGCTGCAGGCCCAGGGCGTGGAGGCCGTCGTCGCGGTGGCGCACGAGGGATTCGCGCAGGCCGGCGACTTCTACAACGACTGCACGAACCCTTCCGGGCCGATGGTCGAGATGAACAAGCAGATCTCGCCCGCCGTCGACGCCATCGTCACCGGGCACTGGCACGCCCTCGCCAACTGCATGCTGCCCGACCCGGCAGGCAACCCCCGCCCGGTCGTCGAGGCCGCCAACCACGGCCGCCTCATCAGCGAGATCAACCTGCAGTTGGACCCTGAGACCGGCGACGTCCTGCGCGACCGCACCGCGGCCGTCAACCACGCCAACACCCGCACCGTGACGCCGGACCCCGAGGTGCTCCGGATGGCGCAGTACTGGCGCGACCGGCTCGCCGAGCGCCGCGACGAACCCGTCGCCGACATCGCGGGCGACCTCTCCCGTACGTCCGCGGACGCGGAGGAGTCGGCCCTGGGCAACGCCGCCGCCGACGCGTTCCGGTGGGCGGCGCGGAAGGACGGCGGTGCCGACGTCGGGCTCGTGCTGCCGAGCACCCTGCTGCGCGACCTCGCCTACGCGCCGGCGGCGAACCGGCCCGCCGACGCCCCGGGCCGCGTCCTCTTCGACGAGATCATGGCCGGGGTGATCCACGAGACCGGGGGCTTCGGCGCGGCGCTCACCAGCGGCGAGGTGACGGGCCGCGAGTTCGACGAGCTGCTGGAGAGCCAGTGGCAGCAGGGCACCGGTGGCAGCGTCACCTTCCGGCCGCTCAGCGTCTCGGACAACGTCAGCTACCGCTACGACCCGACGGCGCCCGTCGGCGAGCGCGTCAAGCTCGCAGACGTCCGTATCGACGGCAAGCGGCTCACGCCCCACGCCACGTACCGCGTCGCGGCGCTGTCCAAGGAGTTCGCGGCCAGCGGCGGCGCTGCCGGGTTCACCACCCTGCGCGGTGCCGGCGCCCAGCACCGGACCGCCTACTCCGGCCCCGACGCACTGGCCGGCTACCTCTCCGCACAGGCACCGCTCACCCCGCCGGCACTCGACCGGGTCCAGGTGAAGCCGTAATCCCTCGTGCCGCGCGGGCGCCCGCCGCCCGGAGCCCGCGCGGCACGGCTCTGCGCCGAGCGGTGCACAGGCGGAGCCGACCAGCGGTTCCTCCTCCGTACGGCCTGACAGTCCGACGGCTCACCGCGTCCTGATCCGCCGTGGGCATAGTCTGAACCTCCAGGTGCTCAGCAATGCGTGTGTGTACGGGGGTTGCCGCACCCTGGTATTGAGCCGTCCGGAGCCCTGGAGGAGCGCATGTCTCTTGCCGTCGTGGTCGGTGCCGGCGGCACCGGTGCGGCCACCGCACGTCTGCTCGCCGACGCCGGCCACCGCGTCCGCCTGGTCACCCGCAGCGGCGGCGGGCCCGAGCACCCGTCGATCGAGCGGGTGGCCGCCGACGCCGCCGACGCCGACCGCCTCTCGGAGGTCGCCCAGGGCGCCGCCACCCTGTTCAACTGCGCCGCTCCGCCGTACCACGCCTGGGCCAAGTCCCTCCCGCCGCTGGCCGCAGGGATGCTCACCGCGGCGGAGCGCACCGGTGCCGACTACGTCATGCTGGACAACCTCTACGCCTACGGGCCGGTCGAGGGGGCAATGACCGAGGACCTGCCCCTGGCGCCGTCCAGCGTCAAGGGCCGCGTACGGGCCGAGGTCTGGCGGCAGGCGGACGCCGCGCACGAGGCCGGGCGGGTGCGCCTGGCCACCGTCCGTGCCTCGGACTTCATCGGCACCGGCGCGTACTCCGTCATCACCCTCACCGTCGCGCCCAAGGTGCTGGCCGGCAAGCCCGCGCTGGTGCCCGCGGACCTCGACGCCGCGCACAGTTGGACGGCGACCCGCGACGCCGCCCGGGCGCTGGTGACGGTCGCGCAGGACGAGCGGGCCTGGGGCCGGGTCTGGCACGCGCCCACCCCGCCGCCGCTGTCCGTACGGGAACTGGCCGCCCGCCTGGCCCGGCTGGCCGGGGTGCGCGAGCCGCGGCTGCGCGCCATGCCGGGCTGGCTGCTCAAGGCCGGCGGGCTGTTCTCGCCTCTCGTGCGGGAGCTGCCGGAGGTGCAGTACCAGTTCCGCGGGCCGTTCGTCTTGGACTCCTCCCGCATGGAAGAGACCTTCGATCTCCGTCCCACCCCGCTCGACGAGGTGCTCAAGGAGATGATCCCGTCCGGCTGAGCGCTGTGGCGGCCGGTTCACAGGCCGGGGGCGCCCCACAGCGGGAACCAGCGGCTCAGGTCCTGCTCGACGCGCAGGTCGTCCTTGACCACTGCCTTGACCTGGAGTTCCAGCGGGTTGTCGCGTTTCTCGCCGGGCAGCGGGGCGAAGGGGTAGAAGGTGCCGCGCTTGTAGAGGTAGACCAGCGCCAAGGGGCGCTGCTCGGCATCGCGGAAGGAGACCAGCGAGCACAGGAGCTGCGGCCCGAAGCCGCTGTCCTGCAGCGCCGTGTTCACCGCGTGCAGGTCGCCCACCAGCGCGGGCAGGCCGCCGGGGGCGCGGCGGGAGAGCAGCCAGGAGTATCCGTAGTCGTCACGGCTGAACTCCACCGGCACGCCGGCCCGCTCGGAGTCGGCGTCCAGCAGGGCCCGTACCTCCTGCTGGACTTGCGCGAAGGCCCCGCCCTCCACCGAGGCGAAGCACACCGAGCCGGCGCCGGTCGGGGTGAAGCCGGTGGCCGCCTGGAGCGTGATCGCGGCGGAGGGGAGGCCGAAGAGCTGGTCCAGGTCGGGCCTGACCGGCTTGGACCGGCCGAACAGGGAGTCCAGGAAGCCCACGAGGTCTCAGCCCCTTCTCAGGGAGTCCCGCTGCCCGGTTCGCCCAGCTCGGCGGAGAGCTTTGCGAGGGCGTCCAGGCGGCGTTCCAGGCTGGGGTGGGTGGAGAACAGTTTGGCCACCGCGGTGCCTGGGCCGAGGGCGGGGGTGAAGAAGAACGCGTTGAACGCCTGGGCGGTGCGCAGATCCCGGGTGGGGATACGGGCGATGTCCCCGCTGATCTTGGTGAGGGCCGAGGCCAGCGCGGAGGGCTTCGCGGTCAGCATGGCCCCGGCGCGGTCGGCGGCCAGCTCGCGGTAGCGCGAGAGGGCGCGGATGAGCACGAAGCTGAGCGCGTAGACGAGGGCGGAGACCGCCATGACCACGGCGAGGACGGCGACGGTGTTCTGGTCGCGCTGGCGCCCGCCGAATATCTGGGAGTAGAAGGCGAAGCGGACGACGAGCCCCGCGATCACGCCCAGGAACGAGGCGATGGTGATCACCGCCACGTCACGGTGCGCGATGTGGGAGAGCTCGTGGGCGAGGACGCCTTCGAGCTCCTCGGTCGTCAGGCGGCGCTCCAGCCCGGTGGTGACGCAGACGACGGCGTGGTCGGCGTTGCGGCCGGTGGCGAACGCGTTCGGCAGGTCCATCTCGGAGACGGCAACCCGGGGTTTGGGCAGGTCAGCGGTGGCACACAGCCGGTCGACGATGCCGTGCAACCGGGGTTCTTCCTCGGGTGTGACGAATCTGCCGCGCATCGCGTACAGGGCGATCCGGTCCGAGTACCAGTACTGCGCGCCCAGCAGCGCGGCGGCGATGACGAGCACCAGGACGACGGACTTGAGCAGGACGATAAGCGCGGCGACGAACACCACGTACACCAGCCCGAGCAGGAACATCGTGACCACCATGCGCGTGGTCAGTTGCCGGTCGGGTTCGAAACGGCTGCGCATCAGTCCTCACCCTGCCCTCGCCCGGCTGCGTGTGTACGTAGAGTCACCACCCCGCATCTCCATTGTCCCGCACCCTGCCGGTCCGGCATCTTCACTCCGCCCCGGGCTTGTTTTGCCGACCGCGCCCGCGCCATGGGCTTCCGCGTGGCCGCCATCGCCCGCGGAGAGGGGAAGAGGGACCTCGCCCGCGCGCACGGCATCCACCCGATGGTCGAGACCGTTCCGCTGGAGCGGGCGGGGGAGGCGTACGCGAAGATGACGGCCGGCGACGCCCGCTTCCGCATGGTGCTCACGACCGGCGAGGAGCGCGGCTCGTGACAGCGGGGAGCACCGCGAACGCTCAGGGTGGCGCGGACAGTCCGTGCCGCACCCGGTGCCGGTAGCGCAGCGGTGCTTCGCCCACCTCCCGTTTGAACGCGGTGCTGAAAGCGCTCGCCGAGCCGTACCCCAGCTCGGCTGCCAGCGCGGCGACCGAGACGTCGCTGTCGCGCAGGGCCCGCTGCGCCAGCAGCATCCGCCAGCGGTGGAGATAGGTCAGCGGCGGTACGCCCGCCACGGTGCGGAAGTGCTCCGCGAATGACGTACGGCGACATCGCCGCCGCGCGCGCCAGGTCCCGCAGGCCCCGGGGCTTTCCGGGATCGGCGTGGATGAGGTCGAGCGCCGGCCGCAGTCTCTCCTCGGTCAGCAGCCGCAGCCAGCCCGGGGGCAGCTCGGCCTGGTCGATGTACGCGCGCAGCACCTCGAGCAGCAGGAGCTGACCGTGCTGGCGGATCGCGAACGCGGACCCCACGCGGTACTCCGTCACCTCGGCGAACAGCCGGTGGAGGCTGCCGCGCAGGTGGGCCGCGGCCGGGGCCGACCCGCGGACGTGCGCCAGCGGCGGGAGGGCCTGCAGCAGCAGCGCCCGGCCGGCCGGGTTGAGGTCGACATGGCCGCCGACGACGACATCGGTGCCGCGGTCGACGCCGATGAGGCGGGCGGAGGCGAACTCCGCCTCGGGCACGACCTCGCGGCGTGGCCCGTCGCCGGTGCCGCCCTCGATCCGCAGCCACGAGCGGTCGTTCAGGACGGCGACGTCTCCCGGTTCGAGCTCGACCGGACCCTCGACGCCGTCGGTGGTCAGGCGGGCCCGGCCGCTCACCATCGCGGTGAACTTCAGCCCTTCGACCGCCGCGCGGGACACCCAGGGGCCCCGTACGGCGAATCCGCCCGACACCACGCCGCGGACCTCGACGAGGTCGAACACCTCGGACAGGTGATCAGCAGCCATCCTCGTACTCTCGCGCAAGAAAGGCGGACCGGCAAGTATTCATCGTCCGGGCGATCGCGCACAGAGTGGAGGCATGACGCAGCGGACGGCACACAAGCAGCACCCCATCGGATCCGGCTTCACGGCCGCGTCGACGACCGACGAGGTCCTGGCGGGCCTCGACCTCTCGGGTACGAACGTCGTCATCACCGGCGGCCACAACGGCCTCGGCCTGGCGACCACCCGCGCACTCAGCAGGGCCGGCGCGTCCGTCACGGTCGCGTCGCGCAACCCCGGCCGCGCCGCGGCGAAGCTCGCCGGGATCGCGCGCGTGGAGACCGGCCGGCTCGACCTCCTCGACCCGGAGTCGGTCGACGCCTTCGCCGCCCGGTACCTCGACTCCGGCCGTCCCCTCCACGTCCTCCTCAACAACGCCGGCCTCATGGGCGGCCCGCTGGTCCGGGACGCGCGGGGCTACGAATCGCAGTTCGCGACCAACCACCTGGGCCACTTCCAGCTCACCCTGGGCCTGCTGCCCGCACTGCGCGCCGCCCACGGCGCCCGGGTCGTCAACCTGACGTCCGGCGGCCACCGCCTGTCCGGCATCCGCTGGGACGACCCGCACTTCACCACCGGCTACGACGACATGGGCATGCTGGGATACGGCCAGTCCAAGACCGCCAACGTGCTGTTCGCCGTGGAACTCGACCGCCGCTGGGCCGCGGAGGGCATCCGCGGCTACGCCGTGCACCCGGGCATCGTCGTCGGTACGAACCTGGGGCCCTGGCACGCCGAGGGCGAAGCGCAGCCACCCTCGATGAGCGACGAGGCACTGCGGACCATGGGGCTGATCGACGGCTCCGGCCAGCCGGTCATCGACCCCGACCGCGAGAAGAAGACCCTGCAACAGGGCGCCAGCACCAGCGTGTTCGCGGCGGCCAGCCCCCTGCTCGCCGGGATCGGCGGCGTCTACCTCAAGGACAACGACGTCTCCCCCCTGGACGAGCACCCGAGGCCCATCGACTTCGCCACCGAACAGCACCCCCCGGCCACCGTCGTGCCCCACGCCGTCGACCCCGCCTCGGCGCAGCGGCTCTGGGAGCTGAGCGAGCGGCTGCTCCACGGCCAGGGCGTCGCGGCGAAGCCCCGGCGCCCGGCGTCGCGGCCCGGCGGGCAGCCCGGCGTCCTGTGGCCGATCCGCTCCCGACGGGGGTGAAGGCACCCCGGGGTTCCTGTCCGCTCATACGGTGAACGGGCCCGCCGACACGCGGTGAGCCTGGTACCGGCTGTGCCTGTATCCGGTCCGGGTGCGACCTGACACTGATGCCATGACGAACGACACGCACCACCCTGACACCACCCCCATCGGCCTGCTCACCGGCAAGGTCGTGTTCATCACCGGCGCCAGCCGCGGCATCGGGGCGGCTGCGGCCAGGCTCTGCGCCGCCGAGGGCGCCGCCGTCGTACTGGCCGCCCGCAGCACCGGCGCCCTCGACCGCATCGTCGACGGTATCCGCGCCGACGGAGGCGTCGCCGACAGCGTCGCCATGGACCTCGCCGACTCCGCGACCATCCGCGCCGCCGTCGACCGCGTCGAGGAACTGCACGGCCGGCTCGACGGCGCCTTCAACAACGGCGCGGCGATCCAGCGGCCCGGCCCGCTCGACACGACGAGCGGCGAGGACGTCGACGAGCAGTTCGCGGTGAACTTCCGCGCGCACTGGACGGCCATGACCGCCGAGGCCGAGGTCATGCGCCGCAACGGCGGCGGGGCGATCGTCAACACCTCAAGCATCGGCAGCCGCCGCGCGAACCCCGCCCTCCCCGCGTACGGCGCCATGAAGCGTGCGCTCAACAGCATCACCGAGACCGCCGCGGTGAGCTGGGCCCGCGAGGGCATCCGGGTGAACGGCATCATGCCCGGCGGCACCGCCACGGAGATGATCGACTCGTGGGAGGAGGCGACCCCCGGGGTCGTCGAGCGCATCAGCGCCTCCACCCCACTCGGCCGGATGGCCGAGCCCAGGGAGATCGCCGAGGTGGCCGCGTGGCTGCTCAGCGACCGGGCCTCGTGGGTGACCGGCGCGATCATGCCGGTGGACGGCGGCGCCGGCGCCTGAAATGAACAGCCCTGGGCCGGGGTTCCCCGAGAGCCGGCGGACATCGGCGACGTCGGGAGCGGCGCCGGCACTGGCAGCAGGCCGAACAGGAGGCGACCGCACAGGCCCGCGGGGACGGGGAGGCGGCCGAACGGGTGCCGGTTCGGGGGGCCTCAATGGACCGACGGTGGCGCCGGTCGAGGTGACGGCGCTCCGCTTGTCAGAGGGCGGTGACCTGAAGGACGTAAAGGCGCTCGTGACGCGGGACGACGAGGTAGAGAAAGAACCCGTCGGTGACCGTGGCCGTCTTCGTGCCCTCACTGGTTCCCTGGTAGGCGGCGCCGTGGAGGTACAAGGATTCGGCGGCACGTACGATTTCCTCCGCCTTCTTCTCGACCTGCACAACCAGGGCCGGTGGAACGGGCTTCTCTCCTCCGATGACGAACTGTTCGTTGGGCTCGTACTCCCAAGCCCAGGTCATTCACCCACCGCCGTGCGGGCCGCATCGAAGATCGCCCGGATGTCGTCCATGGCGACCTTCCACGCGGGATCGTCGCGCTCCAGGGCCTGGGCAGCGTGTTCGGCGGCGCGCAACTGCTGGGCGGTGGCGAGGTCCCGCGCGATCTCGATGTGGGTGGCCCACGTGATCAAGAAGCCGCGCAGCGGGGCGATCGAGCCCGAGTTGACCGACAAGGCGATCGCCTCGTTCTTTTGCTGCTCCATCTCGGCCAGGCGGTGGGGGGCAACCTGTGCGAGAGCCGTGCGGAGGGCGTCCGGCGTCCGCTCCGGGCGGGGGATCAGTTCTGTCCCGGGGTCTTCAGTGGGTCGTCCGGCCATAACCGTCATGCTGCCCTCCTTTGCAGGTGAGCGCCAGCGTCGCCCGGCCCAGGCACAGGACGGTCGCATTCCGTAACAGACCACTCTTTTGAGTGAGCCATGGCACTGGTCTCTCTGCCGCGCAATCTGCCACCTCCCCGGCTTTGGCATGTACAGTCAATCGCATCCCCACAGGATGCGGCGCGGTACTCGACCGCGACGGCCCGCCCTGTGGCTGGGACACCGCATCCTCAATCCCCATGGATTGCTCACGGGAAGGATGCCCGTCATGTCTCAATGGTTATGGAGCAGACGCCGGGTGCTCGCCACCCTCGCCGGCGCAGCCGCGGCCCCCGCTCTGCCCGCCATCGCCGCCTGGTCCGCCACCACGGCCCACGCCGTCGGCACCAGCAGCACGGACACCGGTCTGCCGGACACCGAACGGGGCCAAGCCGTCTGGGCGTACAAGACCGGCGGGCGCCGGGTGCAGGAGGCCGCGGCCGTCGCCCTGGCGGGCGACTCTGCTGCGATCACCGCATTCCTCACCGCCGAACTGCCCGTGCTGCAGGCGGAGGACAACCGCTTCGCCGTCGTCGCCGCTCTCCCCTCCGCCGACCGGGCCGTGCAGGCGTCGGCGGGCGCGGCTCTGTCCGGCGGGGACGACGCGGTCACCGCCTATCTGGCGGGAGGTTTCCAGCCCTCGCTGATGGAGGATCTGCGGGTCGCGGTCACCGTCATCATGAACAACTCCGGCACCACGGTCCGGCAGAAGGCGTCGGAGGCATTGGACGCGGGCACCGAGACCGCCCTGCGGGACTTCCTGGACGACATCCAGTACACCGCCAGGAACGAGGACGAGCGGGTGGAGGTCGTCTACCTCCTCGCGACGGCCACGCCGTGGGTGCGGGAGTACGCACAGCGCGCCCTGGACGACGGATCGCCCGAGGCGGTGCACCAGTTCCTCGTCTCCGGCCAGAACATCGCCCGCGCCCGCGACGAAGAGGCCGCGGAGATCGCGCAGTTGGTCGAGATCGTGGCGCGGGAGGGCGAGAAGGCCAAGCTCAATACGGAGCAGGCCGTCGCCGCTTCCGACAAGGCGAAGGAGGCCGCCGCGAAGGCCAAGGCCGCCGCTCTGGAGGCCGCCGAGGAGGCGGCCGCCGCCGAGGGGGACGTGCGCAGGTCGGCGCGGGCCGCGAACAACGCCGCGAGTGCCGCCCGGGGAGCCGCGAGTGCCGCCCGTACGGCCATCGCCGCGTCCCGGCAGGCGCAGAACGCCTCCCAGCGGGCCGCGCGGGCGGCGCAGGCAGCCGCCGCCTCCGCCGCGGCGGCCGGCCGGGCCGCCGCGCGGGCCTACCGGTCCGCCATCGCCGCGTCCAAGGACGCCTCCCAGGCGTCGGCCGCCCGCGCTGCCGCCGAGGGTGCCCGTGACGCCGCGCGCCGGGCACGTACCGCCGCGGCGGCGGCCGACCAGGCCGCCATCGCCTCGTCCAGGGCTTCGTCCGCCGGCTCCGCCGCCGCGAGCGCGGCCCAGAACGCCGCCGCGGCGGCGTGTGCCGCCGCTGCCGCCGCCACGTCCGCGGGCGCCGCCCAGGCGCAGGCGGCCGAGGCCCGCCGGGCCGCCGCCGAGGCCAACGCCGCCGCTGCCCGGGCCACCCGGGCCGCGAACACCTCCCAGGCGCTGTCGAACAGGGCGGCTGCCGCGGCACGCGTGGCACGCGACGCCGCCAACAGCGCGGCGGACCACGCCGAGAAGGCGGCGGCTGCCGCCGAGGAGGCGGCGGAGCACGCAGGCGAGGCGATCGAGTACGCCAAGCGGTCCACCGAGTTCGCGAAGGCTGCGGTGCTGGCGGCCGACACGGACTCCGCCGCGGTCAAAGAGGCCGGGGAGGTGGAACAGGCGGCCCGGGACGCCGACATGGCCAAGCTGGCCGAGGACACCCAGATCGGTGTCGAGGAGGCCGGGGTGCTCGCGCAGGAGGAGGCGGCGCTGCTGGGGCGTCCAGCTCGGCCGGCTCAGCGAAGGTGGTGGAGGAAGGCGGCCCATGCGGCGCGGCTGAAGACGAGCACCGGGCCCTCGCGGTCCTTGCTGTCGCGGACCGCGACTATGTGACCTAGGTTGTCGGCCACCTCCACGCACTCACCCTGCCCGCCGCTGTGACTGCTGACGTGCCATGCGGCTGCGGCGAGGTCCGAGGCGGGGGGACGGTTCTGGGTCATGGTCTGTGCCCTACCTTTCAAGTCGTGGGTTCGAACTGGTCATTCGTAAGATCGGTGGGCCCAGGGGCTCTGGGTATGGCTGCATGGGTTGCGCCCGTGATGGCTTAAGGAGCTTGGCCGCCCGGAGCCCCGCGACGACTCGACCGCCAATTGGGAGATGCGACTCGATCGCTGCGTAGGGCAACGTCGGCGAGGTCGTCTGCTGGGCTGTGAACGCGCGACGAGCTGGCGGAGGT